>NZ_JAELTL010000019.1:0-92593 GCF_016428815.1 Serratia sp. ASV30
AGATGTGTATAAGAGACAGCTCTATCGGTGAATGGTATTTTTGCCATTGTCGTTATCTTTCCCTTGGATATTGAGAAAATTTGTGTTTCGCTTCGTAGCCAAAAGATAACAGATGCATGAGTAAAGATCTTGCAGTATGATGAAAATTAATTTTATTTTTTAAAATCATATAGTTAACCAACTTTAATTAGTAGAGATAGTAGTTTTATTTCTTGGTATAAACTTCAATTCCCCACCATTGCATCAGTTCACGCCGTTGCTCTAGATACGTAGTGCGATTATAGGCCCGGCGAACCTCATTCTTATCACAGTGCGCTAGCGCTGACTCAATCACATCAGCATTAAACTCCGCCTCATTCATAGCCGTGCTAGCGATAGAGCGTAACCCATGTGCGACAAGCTTACCGCCATAACCTATACGCTTTAAGGCCGCATTTGCTGTCTGGCTGTTCATCGGCTTGCGTGGATCGTTGCGGCTAGGGAATACATGCTCACGCCTACCGCTGATAGGGTGCATGATTTCGAGTATCTCTAATGCCTGGTCTGAAAGTGGAACAATATGATCGCGTTTTGCTTTCATACGTTCTGCCGGTATGCACCATTCCCTTTTCTCTATATCGATCTCGGCCCAAGCGGTTGCTGAGGCTTCCGCAGGACGTATCAGTGTAAGCAATTGCCATTCCAGCAAACAGCGAGTTGGTATCGATAGATTACTCATCGAGATAGTGCGCATCAGCTTAGGCAGTTCTTCGGGGCGTATAGTCGGCATATGCTGCTTTTTAGGGCGCTCGAATGCATTACCAATGCCTGAGGCAGGGTTAGCCTCAATCAAGCCGGTGTTGACGGCGTAAATCATGATCTCGTTGATTCGCTGCACCAGACGGCGAACTGTCTCCAAAGCTCCACGCGCTTTGATAGGCTCCAGCACCTGGATCAGCAAGCGGGCCTTAATTTCCTGAACAGGGACATTCTCCAGGGAAGGTAAGACATCTTTCTCGATGGAGCGCCAGATATCTTTTGCGTGATCCGCGCTCACGTGGGCTTGCTTCAATGCAAACCACTGCTTGGCAACGTTAAGGAAAATGCTTTCCTGTGCAATCTGCTTCTGTTCGGTTTCTTCGGCATCTTTGGCTTGCGGGTCGATACCGCGAACTAGCAGCGAAAGCTTTTCATCACGGATCTGTCGGGCATCGGCTAACGAGAGGGCAGGGTAGGCACCTAGGCTTACGTTGGTTCGCTTGTCAGTACCTGGGCGTTGGTAGCGTAACCGCCACAGCTTTTTGCCGCTGGTCTTGACCAGGAGGAACAGACCGTCGCCATCGTGCAGCGTGTAGTCTTTGTCTTGAGGCTTGGCTTTGAGGATTTCATTGTGGGACAGGGGGCGTGTTAGGCGCGCCATAGCTAGCTTTCTTCCATAATTGGTACACGATTATTGGTACACATTATAGCGTGTACCTAAACGTGTACCAATTATCTCTGGATTCAGGCGGATACTCTCGGACTACTACAGACACAAAAAAGCCCGCAAACCTAGGTGGGATGCGGGCTTTCCGTACTTCTCCGGACTTATCTGGTAATACCCGGATCATTATTTGGTGGAGCTGGGGGGATTTGAACCCCCGTCCGAAATTACTACACCGTCGGCACTACATGCTTAGTCCAATCTTTACATTCGCCGGTCAGCTGCGGATGGACACGCCACTAACAAACTAGCCTGATTAGATTTAGCACTTTAGCCCCAGGCAGGACTTCCATGCGATCTCTTTTGGGTTTGACCTCTCTTTATCCCCGTCTTAAGAGCGGAAGCTAGGGAGAGAGGGCTCTAAGCAGGGTATTAAGCTGCTAGTGCGTAGTTTTCGTCGTTTGCGACTATTTTTTTGCGGCTTTTTACGAGGCAAACCGCCCCTCGGCATGCTCCTAGGGCTTCGCAAATCCCGTCGAATCCAGAATCAGCCCCAAGTACTTTGTGCAGTATAACAGAAGATTACCCTGTTAAGCCAGCGGCTTAACGATTGGCATGCTTCATGATACGGGCTTTCGCCGTCTGCCACTCACGATCTTTGATGTCATCGCGCTTATCGTGTTCTTTCTTACCTTTGGCTACGCCGATCTTCACCTTGCTCCAGGCATTTTTCCAATACATGGAGAGGGCGACGACGGTATAACCATCGCGGGTAACGCGGCCGATCAGTGAGTCTAGCTCACGTTTTTTCAGCAGGAGTTTACGGGAACGTGTTGGATCGCATACCACATGAGTTGAAGCAACGTTCAGCGGCGAAATGGTGGCGCCAAACAGATAGGCTTCACCGTCGCGGAACATCACATAACTGTCGCTGATGTTAGCTTTGCCAGCACGCAGTGATTTTACTTCCCAACCTTGCAGGGCCAAACCCGCCTCGATCTCCTCTTCAATGGAGTATTCGAAACGTGCTCGTTTGTTTTGTGCAATGGTTGCGGAACCGGGTTTGTATGCTTTTTTCTTTGTCATAGTGCGCTCATTATACTGGATGACGCAGCGAAAGAAATCCTTTCCCACTCAGCACCTGCGCAATTTCTCGCATTTTGGATCCGTGCCGCGCGTAGCAGATTTTTTGTTTGGCGCCAGATAAATGGTATTATCTGTACGTTTTTTGCCTCTCAGGAAATGATATGCCCCAGATCAGTCGTTCTGCCTTAGTGCCGTTTAGCGCTGAGCAGATGTATCAGTTGGTTAACGATGTTCATTCTTACCCCGATTTTCTGCCAGGATGCACCGGCAGCCGGGTGATTGCCGCTTCCCCTAATGAAATGACCGCCGCGGTAGAGGTGGCAAAAGCCGGCATCAGCAAAACCTTTACCACTCGCAATACGCTGCTGGATAACCAAAGCATCAATATGCAGCTGGTCGATGGCCCGTTCCGCAAGCTGATGGGCGGCTGGCAGTTCACTGCGTTAAGCCCCGAGGCGTGCAAGGTAGAGCTGCACCTGGATTTTGAGTTCACCAACAAACTGATCGAGCTGGCCTTCGGTAAAGTGTTTAAAGAACTGGCCGGTAGCATGGTGCAAGCGTTCACTCAGCGCGCCAAAGAGGTCTACAGTGTCTGAGATACGCGTTGAGGTGGTCTATGCGTTGCCAGAACGCCAATATGTGCGCCAGGTTAAGTTGGTAGCAGGCAGCAGCGTTGAGCAGGCCATCCTGGCTTCTGGGCTGTTAGAGCTACGGAACGATATCGATTTGGCCAGCAACAAGGTGGGTATTTACAGCCGACCGGCTAAGCTGAACGATGTGCTCAATGATGGCGACAGGGTAGAGATTTACCGGCCATTGATTGCCGATCCGAAAGAACTGCGCCGTCAGCGGGCAGAAAAGGCAAAAAAATAAGGCGCTCAATGCGCCTTATCTTCATCAGAACGTTGTCTTCCGAGTTGCAGCCTGCGACTGTCATGAAGGATCTCACTCTTCCCCCATGGGCCGGATGACAGCTCCGGCTCGGCTTACTCAGTCAGTGCCGGTTTATTCTGCAGATCCGTCAACACACCTGCGCTGTCGAACGTCAACGTCAGCGTTTGCTGCGTGATCTTCTCATGGCCTGGCTCTTGGCGGAACACGTAGAACCACGTCTGGGTACCAAACGGATCCTGCATCATTGGCGTGCCCAATGTGTAAGCAACCTGTTGTTGCGTCATTCCCTTGTGGATTTTTGCCACGTCGGTTGGTGTCAGGTAGTTACCCTGGTTGATATCAGGCCGGTAAACCACCTTCTCAAAAGTAGAACAGCCTGCGGTCAGCATCACAAGAACCACAGCGGCAGCTGTCAGCATTTTACAGCGCATAATAATCACATTCCTTTAGGGCATAGGATGCCGATGATAATAGACCTTGCAGCAGTTGGGAACCTTTACAGGGCCTCATTATGACCTCAGGAAAGTAAAAAAGTTATGCGGCCAGCAATTCTTTTGCGTTTGCCAGCGTATTTTTAGTGACTTCACTGCCGCCAAGCAGGCGCGCCAACTCTTGCAGACGGGCGCGTTTGTCCAAGGGGGACATCTGGGTTTCGGTTACCGTGCCGTCGGTTTGCTTGCTGACAAATAAATGCTGATGACCGCAACCGGCGACCTGCGGCAGGTGGGTGACGCACATAACCTGGGTTGATTCACCCAACTGGCGCAGCAAGCGGCCAACAATGGCGGCCGTTGGGCCACTGATGCCTACGTCCACCTCATCGAAGATCAGCGCCGGAGTTTCCATTTTACGGGCGGTAATGACCTGGATGGCTAATGCGATGCGGGAAAGCTCACCGCCGGAGGCCACTTTTGCCAATGGTTGCAGCGGTTGCCCCGGGTTGGTGGAGACGCAGAACTCAACGCGGCTGGCCCCCTCACTGCTCAGGTATTCCGGTTCAAAGCGGACGTCGATATTGAATTTGCCGTGCGGCATCGAGAGTGCATTCATGCTCTCGGTGATCAGGGTGGTTAACTCGGCTGCATAGTGCTGCCGCTTCTGGTGCAACTGCTCAGCCAGCGCCAGCGCCTGTTGATGATGCAGGTTGACTGCTTCGCTCAGGTGTTGCTGATCGCTAGCCTGTTGGGAAAGCAGCTGTTGCTCATCCAGCAGTTGTTGATGCAGGCCGGGTAATTCTTCCGGTGAAACATGGTGCTTACGTGCCAGGCTGATTTGGCGCGACAGGCGCTGCTCCAGCTCATGCAGGCGGTTGGGATCGAGATCCATGCGGTCTGCGTAATGGCGCAGTTCATCGCTGGCTTCGCTGATTTGGATCGAGGCTTCTTCCAGCATATCCAGCAGGCCGCTTAACTTCTCATCCATGCCGATCAGATCCAGCAGCAGGTGCTTGGTGGTATAGAGCTGGCTGAGCATGTTGTGTTGTTCGTCATCGGCCAGCAGTTGCAGGGCCTGCTGGCTGAGGGTCAGCAACTGGCCGCTGTTGGCCAGACGCTTGTATTCGCTGTCGATCTGCTCAAACTCACCGGCCTGTGGGGCGAATTCGTTCAGCTCTTTCAACTGGTATTGCAGCAGTTGCTTGCGGGCATCGCGCTCGAGAGATTGCTGCTGATGGTGTGCCAGTTCGCGGCAGCTTTGATGCCATTGGTGGTAAGCCTGGTGCATGGCGGCCTGCAAGGCCGGTTCGCCAGCATAGGCATCCAGCAACTGTTTTTGATGTTCGGGTTTTAGCAGCAACTGGTGAGCGTGCTGGCCGTGGATCTGGATCAGGCGCTGGCCAAGTTCCCGCAATTGGGAAAGGGGAACGGCGGTGCCGTTGATAAAGCCACGGGAGCGGCCATCTGTCCCGATCACGCGGCGCAGCAGGCACTCGTTGCTGTCATCCAGCTGGTTTTGTTCCAGCCATTCGCGGGCGGATGGGGTATCTGCCAGTGAGAAGCGGGCACAGATATCGGCACGGGAGGCCCCCAGACGTACCACGTTGCCGTCTGCGCGATTGCCGAGGCACAGGCCCAACGCATCAATAGCAATCGACTTACCGGCACCGGTCTCACCGGTGATTGCCGTCATACCCGCTTGAAAGTCGATCTCCAACTCACGAACGATAGCAAAATTGCTGATGGTTAATTGCGCCAACATAGGGACCTTCCTGTGTATAAACACATAACTGTGATTTCATACAGTATAAACTGGTTTTATATACAGTAAAGCGGTTGGCGCCATTTTTAGAATAATTTTTTTGACCAGCCCAATTTGGTGCTCAACGTATTGAAATAGCTGTAGTCCTTGGGGTGGATCAGGTTTAAGTGGAAGTCGCTGCGGCGGATCAGTACCTCTTCGCCTTCCTGAATGGGCAGGGCGATCTGGCTGTCGCAGCTGATTTCCAGATCGCTGCCGATATGGGAAAACTTCAGGCGAATGGTGCTGTCGCCGTTGATCACCAGCGGCCGGGCGGAAAGCGTGTGCGGGAACATCGGCACCAATGCGATGGCTTCCAGCGATGGAGTCAATATTGGCCCGCCTGCGGAAAGCGAGTAGGCGGTAGAACCGGTTGGCGTGGCGATGATCAGGCCATCGGAACGCTGCGAGAAGGCAAAGCGATCGTCAATATAGACTTCGAACTCGATCATATGCGCCACCTTGCCAGGGTGTAACACCACTTCGTTAATTGCGGTGCTGACGCGGCATTGCTGGTGCTCTTTATGGACGATGGTTTCCAACAGGAAGCGCTTCTCGTCGATATATTCCCCTTCCAGCACGTCCGCCAACTGCTGGAGTGCGTTGTCTGGGTCGAGATCGGTCAGGAAGCCGAGATTGCCACGGTTGACCCCGATCACCTTGATGTCATAACGCGCCAATACGCGCGCTGCGCCCAGCATGTTACCGTCACCACCCACCACGACGGCCAGATCGGCCCGTTGACCAATCTCCGCCAGGCTGCCGGTATCTACGTCTTTCATGCCCAAATCGTGGGCAATTTGGCGTTCAAGGATCACCTTGTAGCCACGGGCAACCAACCATTCGAACAGCATTTCATGAGTAGCCAATGCGGAAGGGTGACGCGGGTGCCCAACAATGCCAATACATGCAAATTTTTTCTTCATCGCTGCCATTTTCCTCACCAGGGACGGTTTATGCCCCACATTGTGACCGGTTGACTTGAAACCCCGGTTTTGATCCCCATAATAAGCCAAGTTGCGAGATTAATGCTAAAACGCGGAGATATTCATGAGTAGTAAAGAACAGAAGACGCCAAACGAGCAAGCCTCGGAAGAAATGGAACAGCAAGCACAGCACGAGGAAGCCATGGCGGCAGGCGCCGATCTGCGCGATGATCGCATTGCCGAGTTGGAAGCCCAACTGGCTGAAGCTCAGCAACGCGAGCGTGATAGTGTGCTGCGTGCCAAGGCCGAAATGGAAAACGTTCGTCGCCGTAGCGAGCTGGATGTCGAGAAGGCTCACAAATTCGCGCTGGAAAAATTCTCCGGTGATTTGCTGCCTGTGATCGACAACCTGGAGCGTGCACTGGAGCTGGCGGACAAGAACAACCCTGAACTGGTCGCGATGATCGAAGGGATTGAACTGACGCTGAAGTCACTGCTGGACGCTGTACGCAAGTACGGCATCGAAGTGGTAGGTGAACTCAACGTGCCATTCAACCCGGACGTTCACCAGGCGATGAGCCTGATGGAATCAGCCGACCATCAGCCGAACCATGTGATGATGGTGATGCAGAAAGGCTACACGCTGAATGGCCGCCTGCTGCGCCCTGCGATGGTAGCGGTATCCAAAGCCAAGTCCTAATAAGACCTGCTGAGGATAAAGGCACCCGCGTGGTGCCTTTTTTGTGCCTGGTGGATCATTCCTGCGGCAGGTGCGGTACCCAGTCAATCGGTGCCAGGCCTTGTTGTTCCAGTAACTGATTGGTTTGCGAAAAGTGGTGGCAACCCAGGAAACCGCGATGGGCAGAAAGCGGGGAGGGATGCGGCGCTTTTAACACATGATGGCGCTGGCGATCGATAAAGCTCCCTTTCTTTTGTGCGTGTGACCCCCACAGCAGGAACACGACCCCCTCGCGATTTTCGTTTAACGCGGCAATGACCTTGTCGGTAAAGGTTTCCCAGCCCAGATTGGCGTGAGAATGCGCCCGGCCACCTTCAACGGTTAATACGGTATTGAGCAGCAGTACGCCTTGCTCGGCCCAGCTTTGCAGGCAGCCGTGTGTCGGGCGTTCAAAGCCGGGGATATCCGTCACCAGTTCTTTGTACATATTGACCAGTGAAGGCGGCGCAGGGATGCCTGGGCGCACGGAAAACGACAGGCCATGGGCCTGGTTCGGGCCGTGATAGGGATCTTGCCCCAGGATCACCACTTTGACGTCTGCCAACTCGGTAAAGCGGAAAGCGTTGAACACGTCTTTCTGCGGTGGATAAATGGTCTTACCAGCCTGGCGTTCATTAGCTACAAAGGCGAGTGTATCCAGAAAGTAGGGCTGCTCTTTCTCTTTGCCGATGACGTCGTGCCAGGTGAGGGAGGTAGACATAAGCACTCTCCTTTGTTTTTGTTAGCAATTCATGGTGCATAGCTTACCGTTAACCTCCGCTCGGCGAAACCCGCTTTTTCAATAGGTATGGCGAGCGAGATATACAAATATTTTTGAAAATTTACAAAAATAATTTTAATGAGCAAAAAGGTAAAATTGATATAAAACATAAATTTGCCTCCGTCGCTCATTTCAGTACCCCGTAAAAATTGATTTTAGTCAAAGAATTGACCCGGTTTGACTGGTATACAGAACAACAAGACAACATTGGTTTTACCAAATGGCCGGAAACCACAACCGAGTTTTCGGCGACGTAGAAATTTTTCTCCCTATTACGGAGGCAACAAAATGATTACTGGTATTCAAATCACTAAAGCGAACAATCAAGCACTGGTGAACTCTTTCTGGCTGCTGGATGAAGAGAAATCAGAAGCGCGCTGTGTATGTGCCAAAGCGGATTATGCGGAAGATCAGATCGTGCCTGTTAGCGAACTGGGCCAGATCGAGTACCGCGAAGTGCCGATGGAAATGCAACCTACCGTGCGCGTAGAAGGTGGTCAGCACCTGAACGTGAACGTGCTGCGCCGTGAAACGCTGGAAGATGCGGTTAAGAACCCAGAAAAATACCCGCAGCTGACCATTCGTGTTTCTGGTTATGCGGTGCGTTTCAACTCACTGACGCCAGAACAGCAACGTGACGTTATCGCACGTACCTTTACCGAAAGCCTGTAATTTTCGGCTAGGTAGACAAAAGGGAGCTTCGGCTCCCTTTTCTATTGTCTTCACCCCAGAAAATAGATTTTGATCACATTACCTGCAAAAAATAATCATTCCCATTACAGAACTCGTATGACTCGCCGATAGCTAAATCAGTTCCATTTGGGGCTGTCTATTGATAAGGAGTCTCTATGAGTTTGCCTTTGAGTTTCATTTCGACGATGGCGCCCATATCCGCTGTATCTGCTGCGGCACTCCCGGCTCAAAACGCAATAAAACCAGTCCAAACCGACGAGCCACAGGTGACAAAAACTGCTGTGTCGCTCCCCTCTGAAAATAGTCGTAATGCACAAAACCTGTTGAATTCACTGACTCACGATCTCTCTGCTGCGGTCCCTTTGGCTGCTAGGCGGGAGGTGTCTCGTGGGCAAGAGTCTCAGCAGGGCGATTACTCTTTGGCGTTATTGGCCAAGGATGTCTACAACCTAACGGGGCATGGTGCAGAGGGTTTTTCGCGCATGAGTGATAACGATTTGCTGAGTGTTGGCATTGACCCCGCAAGTCTATTGGATACAGCCTCGGGCTTACAGGCGGGTATTTATTCGAATAAGCAGCACTATGTGCTGGCTTTCGCTGGTACTAATGATATGCGCGATTGGCTGAGCAATGTGCGCCAGGCTACGGGGTACGACGATGTGCAGTACAATCATGCCGTGGCGATTGCCAAGAATGCCAAAGCTGCGTTTGGTGAAGCGTTAGTGATCACCGGCCATTCGTTGGGGGGAGGATTGGCGGCAACGGCGGCGTTGGCAACCGGTTCTCTAGCGGTAACATTCAACGCCGCTGGGGTTTCCGATCATACTCTGAACCGTTTCGGTATTAATCCCGCTGCGGCAAAGCAAGATGCAGAATCTGGCGGGATCCGTCGTTACAGTGAACAATACGATATGTTGACGGGGACACAGGAGTCGACCTCTCTGCTTCCAGATGCTATCGGGCATAAAATCACCATTGCCAACAATGAAACTCTGAGCGGCACTGATGCTTGGCGGCCAAGCAAATATTTCGATCGCAGCATGACGGCACATGGCATCGATAAGGTAATCAGCTCAATGGCGGAACAGAAGCCGTGGGAGATCAAGGCGAATGCCTAAAAGGTGGTGCAGAGGCTGCTGGATAGCGGCTCTCGTTTTGCCCCTGTTTGGGATCGCTGGGTTATTGATGGTAGCCAAGGAGCACTATATGGAACAGCAAAATTCGCCATTTGCGGGTACCGATAGCCTGTCTTTATCACAGGCGGTGGCTGAAGATGATGTTTGGCAAATTAGCCAGCAAGCAACAGCTGAACGGCTTCATGTGTGGGGAGATTTGCAGATCACACTGTTGCAGTGGGCGATTCTGCAGCAGAGGCCAGGCAGTGTGCAGGCATTGATACAGGCGGGGGCAGATATTGGGCAACCTGGTATGGAGGGCAACGGGGCATTGCATACGGCGGCGATGGTTAAGGATGCGCAATATTTACGCTTGCTATTGCAACAGGCTCCCCAGGTTAATATACGTAATATGGTCACTGGGGCTACGCCATTAGCCGCCGCTGTGCTGGCGGGGCGTGAGGAGCAGGTACGTATACTGTTGAATGCCGGGGCCGACAGTACATTGAGTGACAGAGTAGGGGATACGCCCTTGCACCTGGCCGCAAAAATCAGCGCACCACAGTTGGCGCTGCTGCTGTTACAAACGGGGGCTGATGCCAAGGCACTAAATCAGCAAGGGAGAACGTTCCAGTATTACTTTGCCCAGACGCCAGTGCATTTACAGAATAGCGAGTTGCGTGAGCAGTACCGTCAATTGGAGAGCTGGCTCAAAAGTCAGAAATTGGCAGGGCACTATACTCAGCCTTGAAAATAAAAAACCGCCTTCAAAGTGATGGCGGTTTTTTGATGGCAGAGAGATTATTGTGCGTCTGGTTTGGCTTTTGGCTGGCGGCGCTTACCGACGTTTTTCGCGTCGCGATGGCGTACCTTCACCTTGGCCTTCTCTTTGTTCTTCAGCTTGTCTTCGATGCGCTTGGCCAGCACCTTCTTCGAAGGTTTACCGTTGCTCTTCTCGCTAGGAACCTTGGTGGACGGACGCAGTTCGTCGATCACACGGGCTTTCAGTGGCTCATTGAGGTAACGCCCCACTTTGCCCAGCAGCAGATGGTCGTGCGCCTCTACCAGCGAAATGGCGGTGCCTTTACGCCCGGCACGGCCAGTACGGCCAATGCGGTGCAGATAGGTATCGGCAGTGCGCGGCATATCGAAGTTGAACACGTGGGTGATATCCAGGATATCCAGCCCGCGCGCTGCAACGTCGGTGGCGACCAGCACGTTGACGCGGCCATCCATCATGCGTTTTACCGCTTCGTTACGCTTGGCCTGCACCATTTCCCCTTCGAGATAGCAGGTATTGATGCCCGCTTCACGTAGCCAGGCGGCCAGCTCATGCACGCGCTCACGCTTACGTACAAAGATCACTGACTTCTGCACGTCCGGCTGTTGCAACAGATGCACCAGCAGGGCGGTTTTATGCTTCACGTCATCGGCGCGGTAATACCATTGCAGGATCTTTTTACGTTCGCGGCGGGAAGGATCGGCTTCAACCTCAACCGGCTCCTTCAGGATGCGCTCGGCAAACTCGCGGATAGCTTCGCCTTCCAACGTTGCGGAGAACAGCAACGTCTGGGTACGCCAGCGGGTTTCCGCCGAGATGGTCTCGATATCTTGCGCAAAGCCCATATCGAGCATGCGGTCGGCTTCGTCCAGGATCAGCGTTTCTACCGCACGGCAGTCAAAGTTTTCTTCTTTGATGTATTGCAGCAGGCGGCCGGTGGTAGCAACCACCACGTCCTGGTTTTCACTAAAGACTTCGGCGTGGTTCATATACGCCACGCCGCCGGTGATGGTGGCGATATCCAGCGAGGTATGCGCAGCCAATTCACGAGCCTGATCGGCCACCTGCATTGCCAGCTCACGCGTCGGGGTGAGGATCAGTACGCGCGGTGGGCCAGACTTCTTACGTGGGAAATCCAGCAGATGCTGCAGAACCGGCAGCAAGAATGCGGCGGTTTTGCCCGTGCCGGTCGGCGCCGAACCTAATACGTCGCGCCCGTCCATGGCTGGCGGGATCGCCTCGGCCTGGATAGCGGTGGGGCGATCGTAGCCTTTATCACGCAAAGCGAGGATCAGGCGCTCATCGAGTTCGAGTTCGGAAAAATTGGTTGCTGTCATTATCTACCTCTACTTGGGGCGCCGATTATAGACGGGATGGCCGCAGGGTTCACCCTTTTTAACTTTTACCCTAGATCAGTTTGCCTTATGCTACGCCAGTTTTGTCTGCTGGTGGCTATTGTGAGTAATCAAATTAAAACTAAATCGACCCCGCGCCGCGGCGGTTTTACCTTTAAGCAGTTCTTTGTCGCCCATGATCGTTGCGCGATGAAGGTGGGTACCGATGCGGTTATGCTCGGCGCCTGGGCTGCCGTGGAAAACGTGCAACGAGTGCTGGATATTGGCTGCGGCAGTGGGCTGATCGCCCTGATGTTGGCGCAGCGCACGGCTGGCGAGGTCACCATCGATGCGGTTGAGCTGGATAACGCCGCCGCCTTGCAGGCACGTGATAACGTGTTGGAGTCGCCTTGGCCGCAGAAGATCCAGGTGCACAGCCAGGATATCCATCATTTTGCCCAGCAGCATGCTCATTGTTACGATTTGATCGTCAGCAATCCACCGTATTTTGAGCCTTCTGTCGCCTGTCGCGATCTGGCTCGCACCAACGCCCGCTATACCGAAACCCTGACTCATGACGCCTTGCTGGATAGCGCCGAAAGGCTGATAACGGCGGAGGGGCAGTTCTGCGTGGTGCTGCCTTATGAGATTGGCGAAGCTTTTGAAGTGAATGCCCACCAACGTGGCTGGCACACCGTACGGCGGCTGAACATCAGCGACCGGGCCGACACGCCAAAGCACCGTTTGATGCTGGCATTAGCGCGCAAACCGGTGGCGAAAAAAGAGGCCGAGCTGGCAATAAAACTGGCGGATGGCAGCTACACCACCGATTTCCGCCAGTTGATTACCGATTTCTATCTGAACTACTGAAGCCTCAGGGTTGCAGAATGGTGGGTTTTGGCTCCGGCAACATATCCGGGTAATCCAGCGTGTAATGCAGCCCACGGCTTTCCTTGCGCTCCATCGCGCTGCGCACAATCAGTTCCGCCACCTGCACCAGATTACGTAGCTCCAGCAGATTGTTGGAGATGCGGAAGTTGGCGTAATACTCGTCAATCTCCTGCTGCAACGTATTGATGCGGCGTAGCGCCCGCTCCAGGCGTTTGGTGGTGCGCACGATCCCGACGTAGTCCCACATAAACAGCCGCAGTTCGTGCCAGTTATGCTGGATCACCACGCGTTCATCCGAATCATCCACCCGGCTCTCATCCCACTGTGGCAACTGTTTGGCCAGCTTGATGGCAGGCAGACGCGTCAGAATATCTTCGGCGGCGGACCAGCCATAAACCAGGCATTCCAGCAGTGAGTTGGACGCCATGCGGTTGGCTCCGTGCAGGCCGGTGTAGCTTACTTCGCCAATCGCATACAGGCCGTCCAGATCGGTGCGGCCATGCTGATCGACCATCACGCCGCCACAGGTGTAATGCGCCGCAGGGACGATCGGGATCGGCTGCTGTGTCAGGTCAAAGCCCAACGTCATCAACTTTTCGTGGATCATCGGGAAGTGCTGGGTGATGAATTCCGCCGGCTTGTGGCTGATATCCAGATACATGCAGTCAGCACCCAGGCGTTTCATCTCATGGTCAATCGCGCGGGCGACGATATCGCGCGGCGCGAGCTCACCACGCGGATCAAAGTCTGGCATAAAGCGGCTGCCGTCCGGGCGTTTCAGGTGGGCACCTTCACCGCGCAGCGCTTCGGTCAACAGGAAGTTACGCGCCTGTGGGTGGAACAGGCAGGTTGGGTGGAACTGGTTGAATTCCAGGTTGGCGACCCGGCAGCCTGCGCGCCAGGCCATGGCGATGCCGTCGCCCGAAGAGATATCCGGGTTGGTGGTATATTGATAAACCTTGGCTGCTCCGCCGGTGGCTAACACCACCGTTTTGGCACGGTAGGTTTCCACCTGTTCCCGCTCACGGTTCCAGACGTAAGCGCCCACTACGCGCTTGGTGCCCGGTAAGCCGATCTTGTTGGAGGTGATCAGGTCGACCGCATTGCGGCGCTCCATCACGCAAATATTGGGGTGAGCACTTGCTTTCGCTACCAGGGTAGTCTCTACTTCTTTGCCGGTGGCGTCGGCAGCGTGCAGGATGCGCCGATGGCTGTGTCCGCCTTCCCGCGTCAGGTGATAGCGTTCTTCACCTTGGGAGTTGGTTTCGGTGTCGAACAGGACGCCCTGATCGATCAGCCACTGTACGCAGTGGCGTGCATTGCCGGCAATAAACTCGACGGCGTCTTTGTCACACAGGCCGGCTCCGGCGATCAGCGTGTCATCAACGTGTGAGGCGATGCTGTCCGTTTCATCAAACACCGCGGCGATCCCGCCTTGGGCATAAAAGGTGGCGCCTTCATTGAGCGGACCTTTGCTGAGTACAGTAACCTTGCAATGTTGCGCCAGGCGCAACGCCAGGGAGAGGCCAGCAGCACCGCTACCGACGATCAATACATCGCTAACATGTTCAGATGATGGTTGCATAACGTATGATGTGTGCAGAAGAAGAGTGAAATTCATGTTAGCCTACTTGTCCGGGCAAAAGCCACGGACAAGGTGACATCAACAAAAAAACAATGGCGGTATGGAACTTAGCGTTCCGTATGAACTCCAAGCGAGTGCTTGCTCAGGAAAATAATGTATGGCTGGCGGTACAATTTCACGCGTGGAGATAGATTTGGGGAGAATTTACCTCGGATGAGCGAGCAGTTAACGGATCAGGTTCTGGTTGAGCGGGTCCAGAAGGGCGATCAGAAATCGTTTAACTTACTGGTAATTCGTTACCAGCATAAAGTGGCGAGTCTCGTTTCGCGCTACGTACCACAGGGCGACGTGCCGGATGTGGTGCAGGAGTCGTTTATTAAAGCTTATCGCGCACTGGAGTCGTTCCGTGGCGATAGCGCCTTTTACACCTGGTTGTATCGAATTGCTGTCAATACAGCAAAAAATTATCTGGTTGCTCAGGGCCGGCGCCCACCGTCAAGCGATGTGGATGCCAATGATGCCGAAAATTACGAAAGTGCGGGTGCACTGAAAGAAATTTCGAACCCTGAGAACTTAATGTTGTCAGAAGAACTGAGACAGATAGTTTTCCGTACCATTGAGTCACTCCCAGAGGATCTTCGCATGGCGATTACCCTGCGGGAGTTGGATGGTCTAAGCTACGAAGAGATAGCCGCCATCATGGATTGCCCGGTCGGAACCGTACGTTCACGTATTTTCCGTGCTCGGGAGGCTATCGATAATAAAGTTCAACCGCTGATCCAACGTTAGCGATAGCGGACACTGGAAGGGTACTTAGGCATGCAGAAAGAAAAGCTTTCCGCTCTGATGGATGGTGAAATGTTCGACAATGAGCTGCTGAGTTCATTGAGTAAAGATCGGGCGCTTCAACAAAGCTGGCAGAGCTATCACCTAATCCGTGACACGTTACGGGGTGATATCGGGCAAGTCATGCATTTCGATATCGCAGACCGTGTTGCTGCCGCATTGGAAAAAGAGCCCGCTCGTCTGGTTCCTTCGGCAATCCCCGAATCTCAACCGCAACCTCACACCTGGGGTAAACTGCCGTTCTGGCACAAGGTTCGTCCTTGGGCTAGTCAGCTAACTCAAGTCGGCGTTGCCGCTTGTGTTTCTCTGGCAGTGATCGTGGGTGTGCAACAGTACAATCAGCCAACTGCCCAATCAGGCGCGGCTGAAACACCAGCGTTCAATACGTTGCCAATCATGGGGCAAGCTTCCCCGGTCAGCCTGGGCGTCCCGGCAGACAGTTTCTCAACCGGCAGCGGTCAACAGCAGCAGGTGCAGGAACAGCGTAAGCGTATCAATGCCATGCTGCAGGATTATGAGCTGCAACGCCGTTTGCACTCCGATCAGCTGCAACTTGAACAAAGCAGGCCACAGCAGGCCGCAGTTCAGGTTCCTGGAACTCAGTCTTTAGGAATGCAACAGCAGTAATGAAGCAAATCTGGTTCTCCGTTTGTCTTTTAACGGGCGGCCTGCTCAATTCAAATATCGCCTCGGCGCAGGAACCTGCGTCCGGGGCGTTATTGCAACAAATGAGCAGCGCCAGCCGTTCACTCAATTATGAACTCGCCTATATCAGCATCAGCAAGCAGGGGATAGAGTCGTTACGCTATCGCCATGCAGTGATCGATAAACAGCCCTTGGGGCAGCTGCTGCATATGGACGGCCCTCGTCGGGAAGTGCTGCAACGTGGCGGTGGGATCAGCTATTTTGAGCCTGGTCTGGAACCGTTCACGCTGTCTGGCGATCACATCGTTGACGCCTTGCCCGCCATCGTATTTGCCGATTTCGACTATCTGGCGAAATACTACGACTTCATCTCCGTTGGCCGCACCCGCATTTCCGATCGGCCTTGTGACGTTTACCGCGTCGTGGCTCGTGACGGTTCCCGTTACAGCTATGTGGTCTGGATGGATATGGAGACCAAGTTACCGCTGCGGGTCGATCTGCTCGATCGTGATGGCGAAACGCTGGAACAGTATCGGGTCATCTCGGTAGTGGTGGGCGATCAGGTGAAAAGCGTCATGCAACCTTTGCTTAAAGCCAATCTGCCACCGCTATTGACCCTACCCGCGGCTGAAGACGTTAAGCTTGCCTGGAAAGCAGGTTGGTTGCCTGCTGGCGTTAACGAGGTGGCGCGTAATCGCCGCAAGTTACCGAATGTGGCAGTGCCGGTTGAATCGCGACTTTATAGCGATGGCTTGTTCAGCTTCTCGGTTAACATCAGCCCTTCGGGCAGCAATGCCAGCCAACAGTTTTATCGTCAGGGCCGCCGTACCATCCAAACCGAAATTCGTAATGGCAATGAAATTACCGTGGTTGGAGAATTACCTCCTTCAACGGCGAAACGCATTGCCGACAGCATTACTTTCAAGGTAGCGCCGCAATGATGAAAGAGTGGGCCACGGTGGTCTCGTGGCAACAGGGCGTGGCACAGCTGCGTTGTGAGCCTAAAGCCGGCTGTGGCAGTTGCACCGCGCGTTCTGGCTGCGGTGCTCGCGCATTCGACGAACTGGTGCCTGAAAGTGAACATCTCCTGCAGGTGGCAATCGCCCAGCCTCTGGAACCCGGCCAACGCGTCGAAGTCGGTATCGCCGAAGGCAGCCTGTTGCGCTCGGCGATGCTGGTCTATCTGACCCCATTATTAGGCATGATGCTAGGCGGTGGCCTGCTGCAATGGTGGTTGGGCAGTGACGCAGCGGCGGCACTCGGTGGGATTTTAGGGGGCGGCCTCGCTTTCCTGATCGCACGTGCATTGGCTAAACGCCTCGGCGAACAGGCCAATTATCAACCCGTAGTGCTGCAAATCGGCTTGCCGCCGGGTGCCTTGCGGTTGCACACCGAAACTGAATCCCCGATTTAATACGGCGGCCGCGTCATCGCCGGGTTGCTATAGGCGGGGATGCGGTTGTTGATCATATGCTCCATCAGTGCAATAAACAGATCGGCGCTGAACAGCGAGTCATAACCCAGCGAAAACAGTTCATTGCCTTGTAGATCCAGCAAACGAAGGGTGCCACGCTGCAGATTGTTTTCCAGCCGGTGGATCTTTTCGATCTGAACCTGGGCCTGGGCGGTACTCAGCGTCGTAGCGCTAAGCCGTAATGTTTGGGTCGGTTTCTCTTGCCATGAACCAAGCCAGCCCTTTCTGCTATTGAGATAGGCGAAGGTCAATATTTCCCCCTGATAAAGCGAATTTAATGCCAGCGGCCCACGCTGCTGGATCTGTTGTTGGATCAGGGTTTCAATCAACTGCCGAGAGTGAGAAATATTGCTCTTGATGTTGTACCAGAACGCCGCCTCCGAGGTGCGAAACGCCATATTGTCGTTCAGCCCGCCAAGCAGCCTGCTACCGCGAGAATGGTAGATATCGGCAATCTTTTCAAACGCAATAAACCGTTCTTTATGACTGTGGTGATCCAGCACGCGCACGCCGTGCTCATACAGGCGATAGGTCAGCATTGGCCGCAGATAATGGCGCAATGCCAGCAACATAGTGCCTAACAGAATGGTAACCGCGCCGGCTTGCAGTAAGGCCAGAACGTGAGGATCTTCCATGTTGCTCAATAACGGCATTAACAACAGCACCGCACCGAGTGTGAACAGCAGCGTTACCGCTGCCAAAATGCCCCAGTTGACCTTGGAAAAATCGTGCCGGCTCAGCATTTGCCCTTTATCGATCATGATAAACCTTCCAATCAATGTTCAGAGGAGATGCTGGTGAACTCTGGTGGGCTTGCCGATGTCGTCGTGCCCTGAAGTCTGTTTTTATCCAAAGTTCTTGTCACTTGTAACCGAGGGGCGAGGGAGCGTATATGGGGGTTTATCCGAAAGCAGGTGCCGTGTCGTTTAAATGTAAGTTATTGATAAAAATATTATTTATGAGGTAATTGAGATTGGGTTTATTGCGTAATCGCATAATATGTATTACCACCGGGTTAATATTGTCTGGCCAACAGGATTGGCGCAATTAACCCACAATTTTTATCAGGCCTTCGCCGCGTTAATATCTGCTTTCATCAACTGCGGCGCGTTGTAACACTAAACTACGTATAATCGAATAGCTTCCCTACACCGATTGCTAGGTTTTCAGTGTTGTGGCATGTAGAATGCTGCGATTCAGGCGAAAAATAGCCGACCCATTCACCGTCGCTTTATGTCCATGCGGGTTCCATAGGCGAGTAATTCAGAAATACCAAGGCAGAAAAACTAATTAAATGAAACACATAAGAAATTTTTCTATCATTGCCCATATTGACCACGGTAAGTCGACGCTGTCTGACCGTATTATCCAAATCTGCGGCGGCCTGACCGAACGTGAAATGGCCGCACAGGTGCTGGATTCTATGGATCTGGAACGTGAGCGTGGTATTACCATCAAAGCGCAGAGCGTAACGCTCGACTATAAAGCCAAGGATGGGCAGGTTTACCACCTTAACTTTATCGACACTCCTGGGCACGTTGACTTCTCCTATGAGGTTTCCCGCTCACTGGCCGCCTGTGAGGGTGCATTGCTGGTGGTGGATGCCGGGCAGGGCGTAGAAGCCCAGACCTTGGCCAACTGCTATACCGCACTGGACATGGATCTGGAAGTGGTGCCGGTGTTGAACAAGATTGACCTGCCAGCCGCCGATCCGGATCGCGCTGCACAGGAAATCGAAGATATCGTGGGCATTGATGCGACTGACGCGGTGCGCTGCTCGGCAAAAACCGGCGTTGGCGTGCCTGAAGTGCTGGAGCGTCTGGTGCGTGATATCCCGCCACCAGAAGGTGATGCGGATGCTCCGTTGCAGGCACTGATCATCGATTCCTGGTTTGATAACTACCTTGGCGTTGTCTCCTTGATCCGGGTGAAAAACGGTACTCTGCGCAAGGGCGATAAAGTTAAGGTCATGAGCACCGGCCAAACTTATAACGCCGATCGTCTGGGGATCTTCACCCCGAAACGTGTCGATCGCGACGTGCTGAACTGTGGCGAAGTGGGTTGGTTGGTCTGCGCAATTAAAGATATCCTCGGCGCACCGGTGGGCGATACCTTGACGCTGGCTCGCCAGCCGGCAGACAAAATGCTGCCAGGCTTCAAAAAAGTGAAGCCACAGGTGTATGCCGGCCTGTTCCCGATCAGTTCCGACGATTATGAAGCCTTCCGTGATGCGCTGGGCAAGCTGAGCCTGAACGACGCCTCCCTGTTCTATGAACCAGAGAGTTCCACCGCGTTGGGCTTTGGCTTCCGCTGTGGCTTCCTGGGTCTGCTGCACATGGAGATCATTCAGGAGCGTCTGGAGCGTGAATACGATCTGGAACTGATCACGACGGCACCTACGGTCGTGTATGAAGTCGAAACCACCGGCAATGAAACCATCTACGTCGATAGCCCTTCCAAGCTGCCGCCGTTGAATAACATCGCTGAACTGCGTGAGCCGATTGCGGAGTGTCACATGCTGATGCCGCAGGAATATCTGGGCAACGTGATCACGCTGTGTATTGAGAAGCGTGGCGTACAGACCAACATGGTTTACCACGGTAACCAGGTGGCGCTGACCTACGAAATTCCAATGGCCGAAGTGGTGCTAGACTTCTTTGACCGTTTGAAATCCACCTCGCGCGGTTACGCGTCGCTGGACTATAACTTCAAACGTTTCCAGGCCTCGGACATGGTGCGCGTTGACGTGTTGATCAACAACGAACGCGTAGATGCGCTGGCGCTGATCACTCACCGTGATAACGCACAGTATCGTGGCCGTGAACTGGTCGAGAAAATGAAAGAGCTGATCCCACGCCAGCAATTTGATATTGCGATCCAGGCGGCGATCGGCACGCATATCATCGCTCGTTCTACGGTGAAGCAGCTGCGTAAAAACGTGTTGGCCAAGTGCTACGGCGGCGACGTCAGCCGTAAGAAGAAGCTGCTGCAGAAGCAGAAAGACGGTAAAAAACGCATGAAGCAGGTGGGTAATGTTGAGTTGCCGCAGGAAGCGTTCCTGGCCATTCTGCACGTGGGTAAAGACGGTAAGTAAGAGCGAAAGCTCGCGTAACTAGGGAGTTTACATGGCGAATATGTTTGCCTTGATCCTGGCGATTGCCACTTTGGTGACCGGGATCATCTGGTGCTTTGAGCGCTTTAAATGGGCGCCGGCACGCCGGGCGAAAATCGCGGCGGTCAATGCACAGGCGGCCGGAACGGTCGACGAAGCGGCCTTGGCGAAAGTGGCCAGGCAGCCGGGTTGGGTTGAAACCGGGGCTTCGGTGTTCCCGGTATTGCTGTTGGTGTTTGTGGTGCGTTCGTTTATTTACGAACCGTTCCAGATCCCTTCAGGCTCAATGATGCCGACGCTGTTGATTGGTGATTTTATTCTGGTGGAAAAATTTGCCTACGGCGTAAAGGATCCGATCACCCAGACCACGCTAATTGAAACCGGTCATCCCAAGCGTGGCGATATTGCGGTCTTTAAATATCCACGCGACACCAAACTGGATTACATCAAGCGCGTGATTGGCGTACCTGGCGATCGCGTGACCTATGATCCGGTGAATAAGCGTGTGACGGTGCAAGAGTCCTGTAATAGTGGCCAGGCGTGTGATACCGCATTGGCGGTCACCTACAGCGATATGCAACCGAGCGATTTTGTGCAGATGTTTACCCGTAGCGGCATGGGTGAAGCCAGCAACGGTTTCTTCCAGATCCCTCTGACGGATAACGTGCCACAGGGCGGTATTCGCCTTGGCGAACGCAAGGAAACGTTGGGCAACGTAACTCACCGCATTCTGACCGTGCCCGGTGCACAAGATCAGGTCGGCGCTTACTATCAGCAAGCAGGCCAGCCGTTGGGCGAGTGGGTAGTACCCGCTGGCCATTACTTCATGATGGGCGATAACCGCGATAATAGTGCAGACAGCCGTTATTGGGGATTCGTGCCTGAGAAGAATCTGGTAGGTAAAGCCACTGCGATCTGGATGAGTTTCGAAAAGCAGGAAGGTGAATGGCCAACGGGCGTCAGATTGAGCCGTATCGGTGGTATTCACTAATAGCGTTTTGCAAACTGCAGCCAATTAGGTTGCAGTTTATATGGTCAAGATCCCTATGGATTTCGAGTCGCAGCTAGGCGACACGCTATTTAATCCCCAGGAGCTTACTTTTGGGTAAGTGACTGGGGGAAAATAGTGCAGGTAACAACGCTGCAGCTTGAAAGACGACGGGAAAAACGCAGCAATATATTTCCACTCGTTGTAGAATAGCCCCTCGAGCGATAAAAGTTGGCCCCTTTTGGGCGCCACTGCAAACGAAACAGCTTTGGATTGGCTTTTGGCAAAGCAGGCCTGTTCCGTATGCTGCAAGTTTTTGACGCATTCTTGATCTATTGGTAACTCATGAACCCCATCGTAATAAACAGGCTGCAGCGGAAGCTGGGCTACACTTTTCAACAGCAGGAGCTCTTACTGCAAGCGTTAACTCACCGTAGCGCCAGCAGTAAACACAATGAACGTCTTGAGTTTCTGGGTGATTCGATCCTTAGTTTTGTCATCGCCAATGCGCTCTACCAGCGTTTTCCTCGCGTAGACGAGGGAGACATGAGCCGCATGCGTGCCACGCTGGTGCGGGGCAATACGTTGGCGGAGATGGCGCGCGAATTCGATCTGGGCGAGTGTTTACGCCTTGGGCCGGGCGAGCTGAAAAGTGGTGGATTCCGCCGCGAGTCAATCCTGGCGGATACGGTGGAGGCACTGATTGGCGGTGTGTTCCTGGATAGCGATATTCAAAACGTTGAGCGACTGATTTTGGACTGGTATCGTAGCCGGTTGGACGAAATCAGCCCCGGTGATAAGCAGAAAGACCCGAAAACCCGCTTGCAGGAGTTTTTACAAGGTCGTCATCTGCCGTTGCCAACATATCTGGTGGTGCAGGTTCGCGGTGAGGCGCACGATCAGGAGTTTACTATCCACTGTCAGGTGAGTGGTTTGAGCGAGCCCGTCGTGGGCACCGGCTCAAGCCGCCGTAAAGCCGAGCAGGCGGCAGCGGAACAAGCGCTGAAAAAGCTGGAGCTTGAATGAGCGAAGAAAAACAATACTGCGGTTTTATTGCGATCGTAGGTCGTCCCAACGTGGGCAAATCCACGTTGCTGAACCAACTGCTGGGGCAAAAAGTCTCCATCACCTCGCGTAAACCACAGACGACCCGTCACCGTATTATGGGTATCGATACCGATGGCGCTTATCAGGCCATTTACGTCGACACCCCGGGTCTGCATATCGAAGAAAAGCGCGCCATCAACCGTTTGATGAACCGCGCGGCCAGCAGCTCAATCGGCGACGTCGAGCTGGTGATCTTCGTCGTAGAAGGCACGAACTGGACTGCTGATGATGAAATGGTGGTCAATAAGCTGCGCAGCCTGAAAAGCCCGGTGCTGCTGGCGATCAACAAGGTCGACAACGTTACCGACAAATCCAAGCTGTTGCCGCACATTGCGTTCCTCAGTCAGCAGATGAACTTCCTCGATGTGGTGCCGATCTCTGCCGAAAAAGGCATGAATGTGGACACTATTGCGGCTATCGCGCGCAAAGTGTTGCCGGAAGCGGAACACCATTTCCCGGACGATTACATCACTGACCGTTCCCAGCGCTTTATGGCGTCGGAAATCATCCGTGAAAAGCTGATGCGCTTCCTGGGTGAGGAACTGCCTTACTCGGTGACGGTCGAAATCGAACAGTTCGTACCGAATGAGCGCGGTGGTTACGACGTGCACGGTCTGATCCTGGTTGAGCGTGAAGGCCAGAAGAAGATGGTTATCGGCAACAAAGGTTCGAAGATCAAGACCATCGGTATTGAAGCCCGTCAGGATATGGAACAGATGTTTGAGACCAAAGTGCATCTGGAACTGTGGGTGAAAGTGAAATCCGGCTGGGCGGACGACGAACGTGCGCTGCGTAGCCTGGGCTATACCGACGACCTGAAATAAACTATCCAATGGATGGCTGGGAGCGCGCTTTCGTCCTACATGGGCGGCCCTTTAGTGAAACCAGCCTGATGCTGGACCTGTTCACGGAAGGCCATGGGCGGGTGCGCTTGCTGGCAAAAGGCGCACGCAGTCGCCGTTCCAATCTAAAGGGTTGCTTGCAACCCTTTACTCCTCTGTTAGTACGCTGGGGCGGTCGTGGCGAAGTCAAAACGCTGCGCGGTGCCGAAGCGGTTTCCCTTGGTTTACCCCTCAGTGGCATGATGCTTTACAGCGGCCTTTACGTGAATGAACTGTTGTCACGGGTGCTGGAGCAGGAAGGCAACTATTCGGTGTTGTTCTTCGATTATCTGCAATGCTTACAGGCTTTGGCGGCGGAGGACAGTTCCCCGGAACATGCCCTGCGGCAGTTCGAGTTGGCGCTGTTGGGGCACTTGGGTTACGGGCTGGATTTTCTCCATTGTGCTGGCAGCGGCGAACCGGTGGATGACGGCATGACCTATCGCTATCGCGAAGAAAAAGGCTTTATCGCCAGCTTGGTGGTGGATCATTACAGTTTTACCGGCCGTGAACTCCGTGCTCTGGATGAACGCCAATTTCCCGATGCAGAAACCCTGCGTGCAGCCAAGCGCTTTACCCGCATGGCGCTGAAACCCTATCTCGGCGGTAAGCCGCTGAAGAGCCGTGAACTGTTTCGTCAGTTCGTGCGCAAACAACCCGATACCCCCGTCGACGAAGCCTGAGTGGTTTCTGCTTTTGCCGTTTTGCTCGCCCGTGTAAACTGCTGCTACTGAAAATGAATTAGTAGAGGGTTGTCATGGCTGATTTACTGCTGGGCGTCAATATCGATCATATTGCCACGTTACGTAACGCGCGCGGCACCAACTACCCGGATCCGGTGCAGGCGGCATTTATTGCCGAGCAGGCGGGGGCCGATGGCATCACCGTTCACCTGCGTGAAGATCGCCGTCATATCACCGACCGCGACGTGCGTATCCTGCGCCAAACCATCCAGACCCGTATGAACCTGGAAATGGCCGTCACCGATGAAATGCTCGATATCGCCATTGAGCTGAAACCTCAATTTTGCTGTCTGGTGCCAGAGAAACGTCAGGAAGTGACCACTGAAGGTGGGCTGGACGTGGCCGGGCAGCAGGACAAAATGGCCGTGGCGGTTGAACGCCTGGCACAGGCTGGCATTTTGGTTTCGTTGTTTATCGATGCCGATCACCGTCAGATCGACGCGGCGGTGGCCGTAGGTGCACCTTATATCGAGATCCATACCGGTGCCTATGCTGAAGCGCAGGGCGATCTGGCCATTCAAGCCGAGCTCAAGCGCATTGCCAAAGCGGCTACCTACGCGGCTAGCAAAGGCCTGAAGGTGAATGCGGGCCACGGTTTGACCTATCATAATGTGCAACCGATCGCCGCGCTGCCAGAGATGCATGAGCTGAATATCGGCCATGCCATTATTGGCCAGGCGGTGATGAGCGGTCTACCGGCCGCGGTGACGGACATGAAACTGCTGATGCGGGAAGCGCGTCGCTAATGGCGGTACTGGGCTTGGGAACCGACATCGTGGAGATGGCGCGTATCGAAGCGGTGGTGGAACGTAGCGGCGATCGCCTGGCTCGCCGGGTGTTAAGCCCGGCCGAATGGGAGGTGTATCAGCAGCATCAGCAGCCGGTACGCTTCCTGGCTAAACGTTTTGCGGTCAAAGAGGCCGCCGCCAAGGCGTTCGGCACCGGCATCCGCAACGGCCTGGCGTTCAATCAGTTCGAAGTGTTCAATGATGGCCTGGGGAAACCCAATATCCGGCTGCATGAACGTGCTGCCGAGCTGGCGCAGGAGATGGGGGTGAAGTCGATCCACGTTTCTCTGGCGGATGAACGCCGCTATGCCTGTGCTACGGTGATCATCGAGGGATAAGGAAGGATTTGCCCTGAGTGGTTGTCAGGTGCCGGAGTCAATCTAGTCCCCCTCATCCCAACCTTCTCCCACAGGGAGAAGGAGCTAGTTAGGTGTCGCCGTCTGTTACAGAAGTAAGTCTATGGCACATTCGTTGGAAGAGCAAAGGTGAGCTCAGTAACGATAAATAGCTCGATCGGCCCCCTCTCCCTTTGGGAGAGGGCATTTAACTCACAGGCTATCGGCATGGTGCAGCACGACAAACTTGTCCCACAGCTGTTCCTGGTTCTCTACGTGCTGCGGATCGGTAATGATAGTGTTATCGATCGGGCACACCTGCTGGCAGGTTGGGGTCTCATAATGCCCCACGCATTCGGTGCAGCGGTTGGCATCGATCTGATAAATCTCATCCCCCATCGAAATCGCCTGGTTCGGGCATTCCGGCTCGCACATATCGCAGTTGATACATTTGCGTGTGATTAGCAGGGCCATGGCAACTCTCTCATTATTTACAGGGGTATTTCGCGGAGCGCAGATTATACGCCTTACACCCGTTTTTTCACTAATTGTTCGCTGTGGTGGATGCGATCGTGGGTTTGATCGAGCTCGTGCTGGAGCAGCGCCATAAACAGCAGGTCGGTCAGGGCGAACTGCGCGGTGCTGGAAGATATCGCCGCGCTGCGGATATTGGGCTCTTGCGCAATGGTATAAAGGCAGTGATCGGCCCGTTGCTGTAGGCCATTAGGCGAGAAACTGGTCAGAGCCAACACCTTGGCTCCGGCAATACGTGCTTCTTCGGCGGCCAGGTTGATTTCACGCCGTTCGCCGCTAAACGAGATCGCCAGCAGCAGGTCATCCTTACTCAGCGCCTTTATCGTCGCCAGTTGAACGTACATATCCGCTTCTGCCACCGCCATCACGCCAATCTTTAGCAGCTTGAACGACAGGTCTTTGGCCACTAGCCCGGAAGCCCCGATGCCGACCAAGATCACCCGCCTCGCCGCACGCAGCATCTCCAGGGCGGTAAGCAGCCGCTGTTCACTGTTGATATCCAGAGTAGCTCGTAATGCGGCCTGCTTTTCCAGCAGCAATTTCTCGCCGACGGTTTTGAGTGGATCGCTGCTCAGAATGTGATTATGGACAGTCACCACCGGTGCGACCTGCGGTTGAGCCAACACCTCACCCAATGCCAGTTTCAGCGCCGGAAATCCTTTGTAGCCCAGTTTCTGGGCGAACTTGACCACGCTCGATTGGCTGACACCGGCCAACTGGGCCAGCTTTTGTGAGCTGAGGTGAAGGGCCTGTTCGGCGTTATCCAACAGAAAGTCCGCCAGTTTGCGATCGTTTTGTGCCAGCGTTGGGTAAATCTGACGAATGCGAAGAAGGGTACTCATGGTTTTTTCCTTTGAGCCAACTGGCATTCTGCCACGCCGGTGGCAAAACGGGCAGCAATCATTTTTGCGAGCAGCAACACTATGACTTGATGAGTTAACGCGCCTTTGGCGTTGACCAATGTCGGTTGTATCTGGTTGGTCTAGTGATTACGATAATAGCCGGTTGTATTTTCACCTGCATAATGGGGTCAACGATCCCGAGGAGTAACGCTTGACTGACAAACCGGTTGCACAGGCCCAGCGCGTGGTATTTTTCGATCTGGATGGCACCTTGCATCAGGAAGACATGTTTGGCAGTTTCCTGCGCTTTTTGCTACGGCATCTGCCGTTGAACCTGGTGCTGGTGGTGCCGCTGTTGCCCATTATCGGATTGGGTTTGTTGATCGGTGGGCGGGCAACGCGCTGGCCCATGAGCCTGCTATTGTGGGCAATGACTTTTGGCCGTTCAGAGGCCAGGCTGAAAGCGCTGGAGGCGAAATTCGTCGACTATTTTCGCCGTAAGGTCACCGCCTTTCCGGTCGTGCAGATGCGTTTGCGTCAGTACCTGGATGCCCAGGATGCTCAAGTATGGTTGATCACCGGCTCGCCGGAACGGCTGGTGGAGCAGGTTTATCGGGACTCTGCGTTCCTGCCACGGGTACAACTGGTGGGGAGCAGCATTGTGCGTCGTTACGGGGGCTGGGTATTGCCCATGCGCTGCCTGGGAGTACAAAAGGTGGTGCAACTGGAGCAGCGTCTGGGAGCGCCATTGAAATTGTTCAGTGGCTACAGTGACAGCAAGCAGGATAACCCTTTGCTCTATTTTTGCGAACACCGCTGGCGGGTAGGTAAAGAAGGCGAGTTACAGCAGTTGGATTAAATGAGGCTCCCCCAGTAAACGAGGGAGCCTGGCAGCGGTTACATGGCTGCTTTAAAGATTGCAACGATCTGTTCGTGGCTTGCCTGAATTGGGTTGGTATATCCGCAGGCGTCGTTCAGGGCGTTAGTGGCTAACGTAGCAAAGTCTTCTTCTTTGACTTGCAGATCGCGTAAGCCAGCAGGAATTCCCACATCTTTCGCCAGTTGGCGAATGGCGGCGATACAAGCGGCAGCCCCTTGCTCATCGCTAAGGCCTGCAACATTTACGCCCATAGCGGCGGCAATGTCTTTCAGACGCCCTGCGGCCACCTGAGTATTGAACTCTTGCACGTGCGGCAACAGCACGGCGTTACACACGCCATGTGGCAGGTTGTAGAAACCACCCAACTGGTGCGCCATAGCGTGCACATAACCTAATGAGGCGTTATTAAATGCCATACCGGCCAGGAACTGGGCATAGGCCATGTTCTCGCGCGCCTGCATGTTTTGCCCATCGTTGACCGCATCACGTAAAGACTCGGCAATCATGGTGGCGGCTTTCAGCGCGCAGGCATCGGTGATTGGGTTGGCGGCGCTGGAGACGTAAGCTTCGATAGCGTGGGTCAGAGCATCCATACCCGTGGCGGCGGTCAGGCCTTTTGGCATGCCAGCCATCAGGTGAGGATCGTTTACCGACAGGATCGGGGTGACATGCTTGTCGACAATCGCCATTTTGATGTGGCGCGCTTCGTCGGTGATGATACAAAAACGCGTCATCTCGGAAGCGGTACCCGCAGTGGTGTTGATCGCGACGACCGGCAGCTGTGGCTTAGCTGAGCGATCAACCCCTTCATAGTCTTTGATTTCCCCGCCGTTAGCGGCGACCAGGGCAATCCCTTTCGCACAGTCATGCGGCGAACCGCCACCCAGAGAAACGACACAGTCGCAGCGATGTTCGCGCAACAGTGCCAGGCCCTGTTTTACGTTTTCCGTGGTCGGGTTGGGATGTGTGCCGTCATAGACGCAGCTTTCAATGTTCTGTGCCGCTAACAGGGTTTGCACCTGAGCGACGACGCCAATGCCGTTCAAAACCTTGTCGGTCACGATCAGTGCGTTATGCAGACCATGCTCTTTCATGGTTTTTGCCGCGTCTTCCAGACAGCCGGAACCAATCATGTTGACGGAAGGGATAAAGAATGTTGAGGCAGCCATAACCTACTCCTTATAAAGGCTTTTTGCGTGAGGTAAACCTTATCGTGCTAATGCATAAGAGAATATGATCTATCACAATTTAGTTAGAAAAAATTTGCTTAATTTTACAGCTTGATTTTCCACCAGTTTATAACGTTTATCTGAAATTCTAAGAGGTGAACAAAATTTAATCATCATTAAATATGATGTTATTGATTTGTTGGTGGCGTTTTGAGCGATCGACAAACGTGGCAGGTTCAAGCTTATTTGCATCAACAAGGCCGAGTGGCTGCGGCAAAAGGGACTAGTGTGTATAATGCCCGCCGCGATGCGCACGAGGACTGATGTGGTGAATGAATATAGTGATGAGTATTGGATGCGTCAGGCGTTAAGCCTGGCTCAACGTGCGCAGGAAGAAGGTGAGGTGCCGGTTGGGGCGCTGCTGGTGCTGGGCAATCAGGTGATTGGCGAAGGTTGGAACCGGCCAATCGGCCGCCACGATCCCACCGCTCATGCTGAAATCATGGCGCTGCGGCAGGGGGGGGCGGTATTGCAGAATTACCGCCTGCTGAATGCCACGCTGTATGTCACGCTGGAGCCTTGCGTGATGTGCGCCGGGGCTATGGTGCATAGCCGCATCCGTCGTTTGGTATACGGTGCGGCCGATGAAAAAACCGGAGCGGTGGGTTCGCTGGTGGATATTCTGCGCCATCCGGGCATGAATCATCAGGTAGAAATCGTCTCGGGCGTGCTGGCAGAAGAGTGCGCCGCCACCCTCAGCAACTTTTTCCGCATGCGTCGCGAGCAGAAAAAAGCGCTGAAACTGGCGCAGCGGGCCGGCAAAGACCCGCAATAACTACAGGGCGAGTGCCAGCTTGGCCTCCACGGCCGGATAGCCCTTGGCCAGTTCGGCCTGTTTCATCGCTTCTACCGCCTTCTTCTCTTTTTCCAACAGATAGCCCACCAGGCTGACCTGATAACGGCGGATGTTTTCCACGTAGTTATAGGCTTCGCGGCCACGGGCATAGCCATAGGTGAGTGACGGATAGTAGCGCTTCTGGCTCAGCATCGGCAGGCGCTGTTTCACATCGACCCAACTGTCGGGATTACCTTGCTGGCTTTTGGTGAGTTTACGCGCGTCCAGCATATGGCCCCATCCCATGTTATAGGCGGCCAGTGCGAACCAGATCCGCTCATCTTCCGGTACCGTGTCGGGTACCTTCTCCATCAGACGTTGCAGATAGAGCGCCCCGCCTTGAATACTCTGCTCCGGATCGAGCCTGTCGGTGACGCCCAGGCCGTCGGCGGTAGCTCTGGTCAGCATCATCAGCCCACGGACACCGGTGGGGGAGGTCGCCTGCGGATTCCAGTGCGATTCCTGGTAAGCGATGGCGGCCAGCAGCTTCCAGTCAATTTCGCTGGCATACTTTTCAAACAGCGAGCGGAAAGTGGGCAATACCGAGTCGATGGCCGACAGGAAGGTTTTGGTATCAACGTAGTCAAAACTGCCCACGTGCCCCAGATACTTCTCTTCCAACCGGGCCAGCGTGCCGTCTTCTACCCTTTGGCTATAAAAATCCAGCAGCGCGGCGTACAGGCTATCGTCATTGCTACGCTTCAGATACCAGGTCACAGGTTCTTCATCGGTAATGTCAAAAGCGACGGCCAGCTGTGGATGGATGCGTTGCAGCAGGGCAATGGTCACGGAGTCGCCGATGGTGTAATCCAGCTTGCCATCGGCCACCTGTTCCAGCAGCTCTTTCGAGGTCATATCGCTTGACGCTTCCCAACTGAGATCGGGGTATTTGCTTTGTTTGAGCTGCTTTAGCGTGCTGACGTGGGCCGAACCGGAGGCCACCGCCAGCTTGCCTTTGATATCGGCAAAGGTTTTTGGCCGCGTGGTTCCCAGCCGGTAAACCAACTGCTGGGAAACGGAATAGTACGCTGGGCCGGTACTGGCGCGGCTGAGGCGATCCCGGTTGTAGATCAGCCCGGCGGCGAGAATATCGGCATTGTCATCATCGAGATCGTCAAACAGGTCATTGATGTTTTGGTGTGGGATCACCACCAGCTTGACCCCCAGGTAGTTGGCAAAGCTTTTGGCCAGCTCATAGTCAAGGCCACTCGGCCCCTGCGGGGTAGTGAAATAGGTTAACGGTGAGTTTAACGTGCTGACGCGCAATTCTCCCCGCGATTTGATCGCCTCGAGCTGGCCTCCCTGTCCACCACGCCAGGCGATATTGGGCCACAGGGCAAGCGCCAGCAGCAGGGCCACAACACCGATTAGAATGTAATTTATTTTCAGGCGTTTCAAATAGTTATCTCAAATAAATGCACGCTTTATGTTGACCGTAATCAGGATTTTTTCATGGTTAAATCACCAGTGCCGGGGCATTTTGCGCAACATTACGCCAGCGCGCAACTTTATTGATAGGTTATGAGAATTCGGCAACGGGAATAGCTTTTATCAATAATAGCTACGCAAACGGTTTCGTCGGCGGCTTGGATTATCTATAATGGCGCGCGTTTTCCCCCTGTTGCGCCCAATGAAGTGCTGAACCCAGTTGCTTCGAAGACGAGAGAACTTTGATTATGGAAATACTGCGTGGTTCGCCCGCTTTATCGGCTTTTCGTATTACCAAACTACTGTCCCGCTGCCAGGATGCTCAACTCCCGATCGTTGATATCTATGCCGAGTACGTTCACTTTGCCGATGTCAGCGCACCGTTAAGCGCCGAAGAGCAGGCCAAGCTGCAGCGGTTGCTCAAGTACGGCCCTTCTCTCGCTGAACATGCTCCGCAAGGCCGACTGCTGTTGGTGACGCCACGCCCGGGCACCATTTCGCCGTGGTCTTCCAAAGCCACCGATATCGCCCATAACTGTGGCCTGACGCAGGTGGTTCGTCTTGAACGCGGCCTGGCATTTTATGTCACAGCGCCGACCCTGACCGAGGCCCAGTGGCAACAGCTTGCCACCCTGCTGCACGATCGCATGATGGAAACGGTATTCAGCGAGCTGCAACAGGCGGAAACACTGTTCTCTCATCATCAGCCCGCACCGTATCAGACGGTGGATATCCTGGCCCAAGGCCGCAGCGCGCTGGAACAGGCCAACACCAAACTGGGGCTGGCCCTGGCGCAGGACGAGATCGACTACCTGCTGGCCGCCTTTACCGAGTTGGGGCGCAACCCAACGGATATTGAGCTGTACATGTTCGCACAGGCCAACTCCGAACATTGCCGCCACAAGATTTTCAACGCCGACTGGGTCATCGACGGCGAACAGCAACCGAAGTCGCTGTTCAAGATGATCAAAAATACCTTTGAGCAGACGCCGGACTACGTGCTTTCTGCCTATAAAGATAACGCAGCGGTGATGGAAGGTTCCCAGGTAGGGCGCTTCTTTGCCGCGCCGCAAAGCGGCCTGTATGACTATCATCAGGAAGAAGCACACATCCTGATGAAGGTGGAAACCCACAACCATCCAACGGCGATCTCGCCTTGGCCAGGAGCTGCGACCGGTTCTGGCGGTGAAATCCGCGACGAAGGCGCAACCGGCCGTGGCGCGAAGCCGAAAGCTGGCCTGGTAGGGTTCTCGGTTTCCAACCTGCGTATTCCGGGTTTCGAACAGCCTTGGGAACAGGATTTCGGCAAACCGGATCGCATCGTCACCGCGCTGGATATCATGACCGAAGGCCCATTGGGCGGCGCGGCATTCAATAACGAGTTTGGTCGTCCGGCGCTGGTCGGTTACTTCCGTACTTATGAAGAGCGCGTCAATAGCCACAACGGCGTTGAGCTGCGTGGCTACCACAAACCGATCATGCTGGCAGGCGGCCTGGGCAACATCCGCGCCGATCATGTGCAAAAAGGTGAGATCACCGTTGGTGCCAAACTGGTGGTGCTGGGTGGCCCGGCGATGAACATCGGTTTGGGCGGCGGGGCGGCTTCGTCGATGGCCTCTGGCCAGTCTGATGCCGATCTGGATTTTGCTTCGGTGCAGCGTGATAACCCGGAAATGGAACGCCGCTGCCAGGAAGTGATCGACCGCTGCTGGCAGATGGGCGATAGCAACCCGATCTTGTTTATCCACGATGTGGGTGCCGGTGGTCTGTCGAACGCGATGCCGGAACTGGTTAGCGACGGTGGCCGCGGTGGCCGGTTCGAACTGCGTGACATTCTCAACGACGAGCCGGGCATGAGCCCGCTGGAAGTGTGGTGTAACGAATCCCAAGAGCGTTATGTGATGGCGGTAGCGCCTGAGCAGATGGCGACCTTCGAGGAAATCTGCCGCCGTGAGCGCGCGCCTTTCGCGGTGATTGGCGAAGCGACGGAAGAACGCCATCTGACGCTCAACGATCGCCACTTTGATAATCAGCCGATCGACATGCCGTTGGATGTGCTGCTGGGCAAAACGCCAAAAATGACCCGCGACGTGAAACGTCAACAGGCGAGCGGCGAAGCGTTGCAGCGTGCTGGTATCTCCATTGCCGATGCGGTCAAGCGGGTGCTGCACTTGCCAGCCGTCGCGGAGAAAACCTTCCTGATCACCATTGGCGACCGTACCGTCACCGGCATGGTTGCGCGTGACCAGATGGTCGGCCCGTGGCAGATCCCGGTAGCCGACTGTGCAGTAACCACGGCCAGCCTGGACAGCTATTACGGGGAAGCGATGTCGATCGGTGAGCGTGCTCCCGTCGCATTGCTGGATTTTGCCGCCTCTGGCCGCCTGGCGGTAGGGGAAGCGTTGACCAACCTGGCCGCGGTGGAAATCGGTTCGCTCAAGCGGGTGAAACTTTCCGCCAACTGGATGGCCGCAGCGGGCCACCCTGGCGAAGATGCCGGTCTGTATGAAGCGGTGAAGGCGGTGGGGGAAGAACTTTGCCCAGCGTTGGGGATCACCATTCCGGTGGGTAAAGACTCGATGTCGATGAAAACCCGCTGGCAGGAAGGCAATGAACAGCGGGAAATGACGTCACCACTGTCGCTGGTGATCACCGCATTTGCTCGCGTCGAAGATGTGCGCCACACCGTGACGCCGCAACTGCGTACCGACAAGGGTGAAAGTGCGCTGTTACTGATCGACCTGGGCAATGGTCACAATGCCCTGGGGGCAACGGCGTTGGCGCAGGTCTATCGCCAACTGGGCGACAAGCCAGCCGATGTACGCAACGTGGAGCAATTGGCCGGTTTCTTCAACGCGATGCAGCAGCTGGTGGCGGATCGTGCGCTGTTGGCCTATCACGACCGTTCCGATGGCGGCCTGTTGGTCACCTTGGCCGAGATGGCGTTTGCCGGGCATTGCGGCGTGGAAGTCGATATTCAGGCGCTGGGTTCCGACGCCTTGGCTGCCTTGTTCAACGAGGAACTGGGTGCGGTGATCCAGGTGCCTGCTTCGCAGCTGGCAGCCGTACAGCAAGTATTTGCCCAACACGGTCTGACGGATAATGTGCATCACCTTGGCCAGGCGCTGAGTGGCGATCGTTTCGTTATCACCAGCGCTGGCAAACCGGTGTACAGCGAAAGCCGCAACACCCTGCGTACCTGGTGGGCTGAAACCACCTGGCAGATGCAGCGTCTGCGTGATAACCCGGAATGTGCCGATCAGGAGCACCAGGCCAAGCAGGATGAACGCGATCCGGGCCTGAACGTCAAGCTGACCTTCGCGACCGATGACGATATCGCGGCACCTTATATCGCCAAGGGCGCACGCCCCAAGGTTGCGGTATTGCGTGAGCAAGGGGTTAACTCCCACGTTGAGATGGCGGCGGCGTTCCACCGTGCCGGTTTTGATGCGGTTGACGTTCACATGAGCGATCTGCTGGCAGGCCGCCGCGATCTGCAAGAGTTCCATACGTTGGTGGCCTGTGGCGGCTTCTCTTATGGCGACGTGTTGGGTGCCGGGGAAGGCTGGGCGAAATCGATACTGTTCAACGAGCGCGTACGTGATGAGTTTGCCGATTTCTTCCATCGTCCGCAGACCTTGGCACTGGGCGTTTGTAACGGTTGCCAGATGATGTCTAACCTGCGTGAACTGATCCCGGGGGCTGAACATTGGCCGCGCTTTGTGCGCAACCTGTCGGATCGTTTCGAAGCGCGCTTCAGTCTGGTGGAAGTGGCCAGTAGCCCGTCGCTGTTTATGCAGGGTATGACAGGCTCGCGCATGCCGATTGCCGTTTCTCATGGTGAAGGCCATGTAGAAGTGCGCGATGCGGCGCATCTGGCGGCGTTGGAACATCACGGCCTGGTTGCGTTGCGCTTTGTCGACAATCATGGTCAAGTGACCGAAGCTTACCCTGCCAACCCGAACGGTTCACCGAATGGGATTACCGCAGTGACCAGCAGCAATGGCCGCGCCACCGTAATGATGCCGCATCCTGAACGCGTGTTCCGCACCGTCAGCAACTCCTGGCATCCAGAGGAGTGGGGTGAAGACAGCCCTTGGATGCGCATGTTCCGCAACGCTCGCAAGCAACTGGGGTGATTTAACCTGAGGTTTGCGTGAAAGTTTACTAAGGCGCTGCATTGGCGCCTTTTTTTATTTCTTTATTTTTTAAGTGGTTAGCTAATATGTCGGTTTTTTGAGACAAAGGCCATATTGCCTGTCTCTAAAAAGAGACATTTAACTCATTGATTTTAATCAGGGTTAAAGCGATTGGATTTAGTTGTCGTGTTTTGGCGACGGTGTGTCGGATTAATACTCAAACTCGACTACCCAGGTAGCGCGCTGGACGTGACGTTAAAATAATTTATTGTTAATAAACAATATTATAAAAATATTTTTATAAAGTTGGCACGGATGGTGCATTATAATTATCAGTTGCTCATTCACCTTTTTATGATTGGCCCCGTCTAGTACGGAACAGCGCCTCATAAGCCTCTGAATGATGCCTAAGAAATGGTGCCTATCGTCCAACCAAACCGATAACAGACGCGCAAGCGACTTTATCAAGCATCGGACGACACGTGGAGTGAGGCACCGCCTAGTATCCAACTGTGATGAAGCGTTCATCAATCCCGGATACTTTTTGGATGCTATTCGTCCTGATCAGATGCCAGCCTAGTGCTACATCACCTGGGGACGAGGAGTAAGGGCATCCACATATTCCTTGCGATGGGGCATCATGCCCCAGCGTCAATATCCAAACCGCATTGCCTTCGTTATTTCCCTCGATACGTTCTCAAACCACATCAGTTTCCTCTTTTGGGGATAACGCGTTTTTGCTTATCTAAGCGCCATTAATCCGCTGCCGGGCTTTTCTCTCCCCGGATTGTCGGTTAGCATCTGGGCAGACTAGAGATAATGAGATGATTTCTTTGAAAAGATGGCGTCTATTTCCACGCTCGTTGCGCCAATTGGTCGTAATGGCGTTCCTGCTGGTGCTGTTACCGTTGCTGGTATTGGCTTATCAGGCCTACCAAAGCCTGGATCATCTCAGCGCGCAGGCGGCGGATATCAACCGTACGACGCTGGTGGATGCCCGCCGTAGTGAGGCAATGACCAGCGTGGCGCTGGAAATGGAGCGCAGCTATCGCCAGTATTGCGTACTGGTCGATCCGACCCTGGAGCGGCTGTACCAGAACCAGCGTAAACAGTATTCACAAATGCTGGATGCCCACGCCCCGATCCTGCCGGACGAACGTTACTACCAGACACTACGTAAACTGCTGACTCAGCTTGCCACCATCAAGTGCCAGAGCAGCGGGCCGGACAAGGACGCTTCACAACTGTTAGAGTCTTTTTCACATTCCAACGCCGAAATGGTCCAGGCCACGCGTACCGTGATTTTTTCCCGTGGGCAGCAACTGCAACAGGCGATCGCCGAGCGCGGCCAATACTTTGGCTGGCAGGCGCTGTTGCTGTTCCTGGTCAGCGTGCTGTTGGTGGTACTGTTTACCCGCATGATTATCGGGCCCGTCAAGGCCGTTGAGCGTATGATTAACCGTTTGGGGGAAGGGCGACCCATCGGCATGACGGCGTCCTTTAAAGGTCCACGTGAACTGCGTTCTTTGGCTCAGCGTATTGTCTGGTTGAGCGAGCGCCTGGCCTGGCTGGAATCGCAGCGCCATGAGTTCCTGCGCCATATCTCCCATGAGTTGAAAACGCCGCTGGCCAGCATGCGTGAAGGCACCGAGCTGTTGGCTGATGGTGTGGCAGGCCCGCTCACCTCCGATCAGAAAGAGGTGGTGGCGATCCTCGATCAGAGCAGCCGCCATCTACAATTGCTGATTGAGCAACTGCTGGATTACAACCGCAAACTGGCAGATGGCCCGTCGGAACATGAAAACGTCGAGCTGGAAGAACTGGTGGATATGGTGGTCGCCGCCCACAGTTTGCCAGCTCGTGCCAAGATGATCCGTACGGAAGTCAAACTTGAGGCGGAAATCTGCTGGGCAGAGCCTACGCTATTAATGCGCGTACTGGATAATCTCTACTCCAATGCGGTGCACTACGGCAAGGAATCCGGTAACATTTGGATCCGCAGCCGCCAGGTCGGCCAACGGGTACAGATTGACGTTGCCAATACCGGCAGCGCGATCCCGCAAGCGGAACGCACCATGATTTTTGAGCCTTTTTTCCAGGGGAGTCACCAGAGAAAAGGGGCCGTTAAAGGAAGCGGACTGGGGCTGAGCATTGCACAGGACTGTATTCGCCGTATGCGTGGCGAATTGACATTGGTGGATCTCGCCGATGCCGACGTCTGCTTCCGTATTGAATTGCCATTAACCGCCGAGAATGAATAAATAATGTACACAGGGTCTAATCGCGCTTATCAATCGCAGACCGAAGGTTCACCGCGTGTTTTTCTACGCGCACCGCTCGGCAAACATTCGCTTTCTTTTTTGGGCACGATCCTTTTTGCCCCGTTTCTGCTGATCGGCTGTGTCGATCGTGCCGTCAGTAGCGGCCCGGCCCAGCAGCAACAGGAAGCGATCCCGGATACCAAGGTGGTGGATTACCGCATTGCGCCTTGCGATACGCTATGGCAACTTGACGAAAAAGAAGCCTTGGAAAACTCACTCTTTTGGCTAAGGGCGATGGACTGCGCCGATCGTATTGGCTCCACGCAGGCCAGAGCGTTGGCGAAAACCCTGCCGGGCAACGATTGGCAGAACGTGTTCAAGCAAAGCATTTTGCTGGGCAGCGCTGAGCCAAGCTCGAGCGAGCGCCGCCAGATCATCGATCGTCTGAACAGCTATCGCCTCGAATTCCCTAACTCGCTGCGTCCATTGCTGCAACTGTGGCGTCAGCAGCAGGCGTTGCAAGTGAACCTGTTTGACGAGCGGGCGCGTTACCAGCACCTGCAGGAAAGTTCGGACAGCCAGATCGATTCGCTGCGCCAGAACCAGATCCATCTGCAGAGCCAGTTGCAGGAGACCTCCCGCAAACTGGAGAACCTGACCGATATCGAACGCCAGCTTTCGTCACGCAAGCAACTGCAGGGGGAAATCCCGGAAAGCAGCGTGGCGCAGCCTAAAGCAGATGCTGCAGGCAAGCCCGCAGCACCCGCCAGAGTGGCCGAGCCCGCAGAGCCAGCCCCGGTGACTGAAACCGGTACCGCCTTGCCGGTAGAGCCGGAAGAGACCTACACGCCGCCCGCGGCTAACAAGGAGTCCCCAGCGCAATGACAGCTCGCAAACCGGCCAATCTTTTGTTGGTTGACGACGATCCCAGCCTGCTTAAGCTGTTGGGAATGCGCCTGACCAGCGAAGGTTTTCACGTTACCACGGCGGAAAGCGGACAAGAGGCCTTGCGTCTGCTGGCCCGTGAAAAGATCGACCTGGTGATCAGCGATCTGCGGATGGATGAAATGGACGGCATGGCGCTGTTTGCCGAGATCCAGAAATACCAGCCGGGGATGCCGGTGATCATCCTGACCGCCCACGGTTCCATCCCGGACGCAGTGGCGGCGACCCAGCAGGGGGTGTTCAGCTTCCTGACCAAGCCGGTCGATCGTGATGCGCTGTATAAGGCGATCGATGAAGCGCTGTCGCTGTCGTCGATCCCTGCCGGTGATGACAGCTGGCGTGAGGATTTTGTCACCCGTAGCCCGATTATGCTGCGGTTGCTTGAACAGGCCAAGATGGTCGCCCAGTCGGACGTCAGCGTGCTGATCAATGGCCAGAGCGGCACCGGCAAAGAGGTGCTGGCACAGGCCATCCATGCGGCCAGCCCACGGGCCAAGAAAGCCTTTATCGCCATCAACTGCGGTGCGTTGCCGGAGCAACTGTTGGAGTCGGAGCTGTTTGGTCATGCCAAGGGGGCGTTCACCGGTGCCGTCAGCAGCCGTGAAGGTTTGTTCCAGGCGGCAGAAGGGGGCACGCTGTTCCTGGATGAGATTGGCGATATGCCGCTCTCGCTGCAGGTAAAATTGCTACGCGTGTTGCAGGAACGCAAGGTGCGCCCACTGGGCAGCAACCGCGATCTGGATATTGACGTACGTATCATTTCCGCCACCCACCGCGATCTGCCTAAGGCGATGGTAAAAAACGAGTTCCGTGAAGATCTCTATTACCGTCTGAACGTGGTTAACCTGAAAATACCGGCGCTCAACGAGCGGGCCGAAGATATCCCGCTGCTGGCCAACCATCTGCTACGTGCTTCGGCGCTGCGCCACAAACCTTTTGTACGCAGTTTCTCCTCCGATGCCATGAAACGCCTGATGACCGCCAGTTGGCCCGGCAACGTGCGCCAGTTGGTGAACGTGATCGAGCAGTGCGTGGCATTGACCACGGCGCCGGTGATCAGTGAAGCGCTGGTCGAGCAGGCGCTGGAAGGGGAAAACACGGCGCTGCCGACCTTTGTCGAGGCGCGCAACCAGTTTGAATTACACTATTTACGTAAACTGTTGCAGATCACCAAGGGTAACGTCACCCAGGCCGCGCGCATGGCGGGCCGTAACCGTACTGAGTTCTATAAATTGTTGTCGCGCCATGAACTGGACGCCAACGATTTCAAAGAATGATGTTTTCTTTTCTGAACCTGCATGCGCAGGTTCTCAACAAAGTAGCCGGAATGATTTACACTCCGTTTTCTTTGTTGTGGCATGGCAGACCATAGAGATATGAGCAGATCACTTTCCATTGCGTTGGCCCAGCTGAATTTGCTGGTGGGCGATATTGAAGGCAACAGCGAGCGCATGTTGCAAACCGTGCAGGAGCAGCAGAAGGCGGGAGCCGATCTGGTCATGTTCACCGAACTGGCGCTGTCCGGCTATCCGCCGGAAGACTTGCTGTACCGTGATGATTTCTACCAGCGCTGCGATACTCAGCTAAGCCGCTTGCAGCAGGCCTCCGCCGATGTGGCGATCCTGGTCGGCCACCCGTGGCGTGAAGATGGCAAGCTGTATAACGCGCTGTCCCTGTTCTCTGAGGGGGCTTTGCAGGCCCGTTACTTCAAGCAACAGCTGCCTAACTACGGCGTATTCGATGAGAAGCGCTATTTCCATGCGGGTGATAAAAACTGCGTGGTGGAGCTGAAAGGTTATCGCCTGGGGTTGCTGATCTGCGAAGACCTGTGGTTCCCGGAACCGGTCGATGCGGCGAAAGCGGCGGGGGCAGAGATCCTGCTGTCGATCAACGCTTCCCCGTATAACCGTGAAAAGCCGTATATCCGCAAAACCCTGATGGCGGGCCATTGCCAGCGTACCGGTCTGCCGTTGGTCTATCTGAATCAGATCGGCGGGCAGGACGAACTGATTTTCGACGGCTGTTCAAAAGTCTTTGATGCCGCTGGCAATATGACTCATCGCCTGGCGGCTTTCGCCGAGCAGGTGACTCTGCTTGAGTTCAAAGGCCTGGAAGTGGTGCCGATGACGGCTCCGGCGGCGGAGTTGCCACAGCTGGCGCAGGTGTATGAAGCGCTGGTGCTGGCCGTACGCGACTATGTGACCAAGAACGGTTTCAAAGGTGCGGTGCTGGGCTTGTCTGGCGGGATCGACTCGGCGCTGACCCTGGCGATCGCCGTGGATGCGTTGGGCAAAGACAAGGTTCAGGCCTTGATGATGCCGTTCCGCTATACGGCAGACATCAGCATCGCCGATGCCAAGGAAGAGGCCGAAATCCTCGGTATCGAATTTGACATCGTCTCGATTGAACCGATGTTCGACGCCTTTATGGGCCAGCTCGCCCCGATGTTTGCTGATACCGCACGGGATACCACCGAAGAAAACCTGCAGGCCCGCTGCCGCGGCGTGGTGCTGATGGCCTTGTCTAACAAACGCGGTAGCATCGTGTTAACCACGGGTAACAAAAGCGAGGTGGCTGTCGGGTATTGCACGCTGTATGGTGATATGGCCGGTGGCTTCGACGTATTGAAAGATGTGCCGAAAACCCTGGTGTTCAAGCTTTCCGAATACCGTAATACTGTCTCCTACGTGATCCCTCAGCGGGTGATCGATCGTCCACCGTCTGCTGAACTGGCGCCGGATCAGCTCGATCAGGACAGCCTGCCACCGTATGACATTCTGGATGCTATTCTGGAAGGTTATGTCGAGCGCGATAAATCGGTTGCCGATCTGGTTGCTGAGGGCTTTGAAGAAGCCGTGGTGCGCAAGGTGATCCGCCTGGTGGATATCAACGAGTATAAACGCCGTCAGGCCGCCGTCGGGCCGCGCATTACCGCCCGTAACTTTGGCAAAGACCGCCGCTACCCGATCACCTCCGGCTTTGGCCGTAAAAATTGGTAATTAAGGAATAAAAATGAAAAAAATTGACGCGATTATCAAGCCCTTCAAACTGGATGACGTGCGTGAAGCACTGGCCGAAGTCGGCATCACCGGCATGACGGTGACAGAAGTGAAAGGCTTTGGTCGCCAGAAGGGCCATACCGAACTGTACCGTGGTGCCGAGTATATGGTCGACTTCCTGCCAAAGGTTAAAATCGAGATCGTAGTGGCTGACGATATCGTGGACACCTGCGTGGAAACCATCATGCAGACGGCGCAGACCGGTAAAATCGGCGACGGTAAAATCTTTGTCTTCGACGTGGCCCGTGTGGTGCGTATCCGTACCGGCGAGCAGGACGAAGAAGCGATTTAATCATTCGGCTGACAAGCCCAACAGGCTCACAACAAAGGCGCGGCTTAGCTGCGCCTTTGTTGTTTTTGTGCACTGCCTCCCTATTTGCGTTCTAAAAAAGCGAACGATATCGCGTTTTTCACACATTTCCTGATGGCTTTCCGGTGAGCATCTACACTCAAACCAACTGTTTTGTTTGAGGTTGTTACCATGATGACGTTACGCCAAATCCGCCATTTTATTGCCGTGGCCGAAACCGGGTCGATCTCGGCGGCGGCGCAGGCGGTGTTTGTGTCACAGTCTTCGCTTACGCTGGCGATCCAGCAGTTGGAAACCGACATTGGTGTGCGGTTGTTTGAACGTCACGCCAAGGGAATGAACCTGACCCACCAGGGGCACCAGTTCCTGCGCCAGTCGTATCTGATCCTGGCAACGGTGGATAATGCCAAGCGCAGCCTGCAACTAGGCACCGAAAGCCTGAGTGGCAAATTGACCATCGGCGTCACCAGCCTGGTGGCGGGGTATTTCCTGGTTGAGCTGCTCAAGCGCTTCAAGTCTGCCTATCCTAACGTGACCATCCAGGTGATTGAGGACGAACGGCCCTATATCGAGCATTTGCTGGTGAGCGGTGAAATTGATATCGGGGTGCTGATCCTGTCTAACATTGAAGACCGCGATGCCTTACAGACCGAAGTGCTGATGCACTCCCCGTATCGCCTGTGGCTGCCGCCGCTGCACCCGCTGCTGGAGCACGAAAGCATCGGTTTGGCAGACGTGGCCAAACAGCCGCTGATCCAACTCAACGTTGATGAAATGGACGTTCATGCCCGGCGTATCTGGGGGAGAGCGGGCCTGAAGCCGGAGATCGCCATGAAGACCGCCTCCACCGAAGCGGTGCGCAGCCTGGTGGCGGCAGGCATGGGCATTGCCATCCTGCCGGATATGGCTTACCGCGCCTGGTCGCTGGAAGGCAATATGATCGAAGCGCGCAAGCTGGTGGATTTGCTGGAACCGCTGGATATCGGCCTGGCCTGGCGGCGTGGCAGCGCACGGCCTGAATTGGTGACGCCATTCCTCACCATTGCGCGGGAGAACAGCAAAACGAACATGACTGGCCTCAAGCCTTCGATTTAATCGAACGCTGCCTTCAGTATTTAGAATTTGTTGTCCGCAGTGCGCTCGCTTAGTCTGATTAAAACTAACTTATCACATTTAGTTAACGTTTTTGTCACATGAGGCAGCGCAATGGCAGAGTTACAGTTGGTTTCAGGTTTGTCCTGTCGGCAATTCATTAACGGCGAATCGGTCGAGGGTGAAGGCCACCAGGAGACCATTGTTAATCCTGCCAACGGTGAAACTCTGGTTTCCATTGCCGAGGCAACGCCAACTCAGGTGGGTCACGCAGTTGCCGCCGCGCAGCGGGCATTTTCCCACTGGTCACGGACCACTCCCGCTTTCCGAGCAACAATCCTGCTGCGTATTGCCGATGCCATTGAACGGCAGGCAGAACATCTGGCGCGCCTTGAAGCGCTGAACTGCGGTAAACCTTTCCATCAGGCACTGAACGACGATCTCCCCGCAGCCATTGACGTATTCCGCTTCTTCGCCGGGGCCGTGCGCACCCAGCAAGGCCAGTTGGCCGGTGAATATGTTGAGGGCCATACCTCAATGATCCGGCGTGACCCGATCGGTGTGGTGGCCTCTATCGCGCCATGGAACTATCCGCTGATGATGGCGGCCTGGAAGATTGCTCCGGCGCTGGCCGCAGGCAACACCGTAGTATTCAAGCCCTCCGAACATACCCCATTGACCATCCTGGCCTTGGTGCCTGCGTTGCAGGAAATCCTGCCGCCAGGCGTGTTGAACATTGTTTATGGCGGTGGCGAAGGGGTGGGTAGTCATCTGGTGGGTCATCCGCAGGTTCGTTTGGTTTCGGTTACCGGCGATATCGTTACCGGGCAAAAAATCCTGCAGGCGGCGGTCAAAAGCGTCAAGCGTACCCATCTGGAACTGGGCGGTAAAGCCCCGGTGATCGTCTGTGACGATGCCGATTTGGATGAGGTCGTCAGCAGTATCCGCACCTTCGGTTACTACAATGCCGGGCAGGATTGCACCGCGGCCTGCCGCATTTACGCCCAGGCAGGAATCTATCCGAAGCTGGTGGAAGCTTTGGGGGAGGCAGTCTCTAGCCTGCGCTTTGCCCGCAAGCGCGACGAAGATAATGAAATTGGCCCACTAATTAGCAGCCGCCAGCGTGACCGGGTGGCCAGCTTTGTCGAACGGGCCCTCAGCCAGCCACATATCGAATTGATCACTGGCGCGGCGGCGCACTCTGGCCCCGGCTTTTACTACCAGCCCACGCTATTGGCTGGCTGCCTGCAAACCGATGAAATCGTCCAGCGTGAAGTGTTTGGCCCGGTGGTCAGCGTGACGCGTTTCGACACCCTGGAGCAGGCGGTGACCTGGGCCAATGACTCCGAATACGGTCTGGCCTCCTCGGTCTGGACACAGAATATCGACCGCGCGCTGCATATCGCGGCGCATTTGCAATATGGCAGCACCTGGATCAATACCCACTTTACCCTGGCGAGCGAAATGCCCCACGGTGGCTTAAAGCGCTCCGGCTACGGCAAAGATCTCTCCAGCGATTCATTACAGGATTACAGCGTTGTCCGGCACGTGATGGCGAAGTTCAAGGCTTCCTTCTAGCCACACGGCCGATAAAAAATCGGCGGCAACCGTTCCTTGCCGCATATCTACTGCAACACAGGGGTAATTACGATGGGAAAAACACACGCAATCACCACAGTCACCGCGCTCTGTATGACGATCCTTTGCGGTATGGCTCAGGCTGCTGATACGCCGCAGCAGTTGGGCAAAGGGGAAGGGCGATTGGACATCATCGCCTGGCCCGGTTACATCGAACGTGGTCAGTCCGACAAGAACTACGACTGGGTGACCCAGTTTGAGAAACAGACCGGCTGTGCGGTGAATGTGAAAACCGCCGCGACCTCGGATGAAATGGTCAGCCTGATGGCGAAAGGCGGTTACGATCTGGTGACCGCTTCTGGCGATGCGTCGTTGCGCCTGATCTTCGGCAAACGCGTTCAACCAATCAATACCGCGCTGATCCCTAACTGGAAGAATATCGACCCACGCCTGATAAACGGCCCTTGGTACAACGTGGCGGGCAAAACCTACGGTACTCCGTATCAGTGGGGGCCAAACCTGCTGATGTATAACACCAAAACCTTCCCGACGCCGCCAGACAGTTGGGCCGTGGTGTTCCAGCAGCAAAACCTGCCGGACGGCAAGACCAATCAGGGCCGGGTGCAGGCTTACGACGGCCCAATCTATATCGCCGATGCGGCTCTGTTCCTGAAAGCGACTCAACCCCAGCTTGGCATCACCGACCCTTACCAACTGAACGAAGAGCAGTATCAGGCGGCGCTGAAACTGCTGCGCAACCAGCACGCGCTGATCCACCGTTACTGGCATGACACCTCGGTACAGATGAGCGATTTCAAAAACGAAGGCGTGGTGGCCTCCAGCGCCTGGCCATACCAGGCCAACGCCCTGAAAGGCGAAGGCCAGCCTACCGCTACCGTATTCCCGAAAGAAGGGGTTACCGGCTGGGCAGATACCACCATGTTGCACGCCGAGGCTAAGCATCCAAGCTGCGCCTACCAGTGGATGAACTGGTCGCTGGAGCCGAAGGTCCAGGGTGACGTTGCGGCCTGGTTTGGTTCATTACCAGCAGTTCCAGCAGGCTGCAAGGCCAGCACCTTGCTCGGCGACAAAGGGTGTGAAACCAACGGTTTCAACCAGTTCGACAAGATTGCCTTCTGGAAAACGCCACAGGCCGAGGGCGGCAAGTTCGTCCCTTATAGCCGCTGGACACAGGACTACATCGCCATTATGGGCGGTAGATAACTCTCATTGCTCTCACCTGCGAGCGCCAGACGGCTCCCTCTCCCTTTGGGAGCGTTGGGGTGAACAACTGGACTACATCGCCATTACGGGCGGTAGATAACCACCACTGTTCTCACCTACGAGTGTCTGACGGCTCCCTCTCCCTTTGGGAGAGGGTTGGGGTTACATCGCCATTACGGGTGGTAGATAACCACCACTGTTCTCACCTACGAGTGCCTGACGGCTCCCTCTCCCTGTGGGAGAGGGTTGGGGTGAGGGGCAACATTTTGGAGCGTACATCATGACCATTGCTGTGCAGTTTATCGATGTCTCGCGCATTTTCGGCGATGTTCGCGCCGTAGATCGGGTTTCTGTTGAAATACAGGACGGCGAGTTTTTCTCCATGCTTGGGCCTTCTGGCTCGGGTAAAACCACCTGCCTGCGGTTGATTGCCGGCTTTGAGCAACTGAGCTCCGGCTCCATCCGCATTCATGGGCAAGAGGCGAGCAATCTGCCGCCTTATCAGCGCGATGTGAATACCGTGTTCCAGGACTATGCGCTGTTCCCGCATATGTCAGTGCTGGAGAACGTGGCCTACGGCCTGATGGTGAAAGGCGTTGCCAAGCGTGAACGACTGGCCCGGGCAAATCAGGCGTTGGAAAGTGTGGCGTTAGGGTTTGCCGCTGAACGTAAACCGGCGCACCTTTCCGGCGGCCAGCGTCAGCGCGTTGCTCTGGCTCGTGCATTAGTCAATCGCCCACGCGTACTGCTACTGGACGAACCGCTCGGGGCGTTGGACCTGAAATTGCGTGAGCAGATGCAGGGGGAGTTGAAGAAGCTGCAACGCCAATTGGGCATCACCTTTATCTTCGTCACGCACGATCAAAGCGAAGCCCTGTCGATGTCCGATCGGGTGGCGGTATTTAACAATGGCCGTATTGAGCAGGTAGATGCGCCACGCGAACTGTATATGCGGCCAAGAACGCCGTTTGTTGCCGAGTTTGTCGGTACGTCCAACGTGGTACGCAGCGAACTGGCGGAACGGTTGCTGGGGCAATCGGCCACCTTCTCGATCCGCCCGGAGCATATCCGCCTGCTGGATCAAAGCGGCGCAACGCAAGGGGAAGTTCAGGTTCAGGGCACCTTGCAGGATATCCATTACCAAGGGGCGGCGACACGCTATGAAATCGCCCTCAGCAGCGGTGAGAAACTGCTGGTCAGCCAGGCTAACCCGCAGTGGCAGGCCGTGGCACAGCAGCGCCTGATCGGCCAGCCGGTCACCGCCTGTTGGGCCAGAGAGGCAATGGTACCGCTGCTGGAGGAGAGGTGAGATGGACATGAGCATCGAGCAGCCGGCAGCGCCCGGCGGTAAAATTCGCGCGATTTCAACCTACCTGTACCGCAAGCCAACGCTGTATCTGCTGTTATTGCTGGTGCCACCGCTGCTGTGGTTTGGGGCGGTGTATCTGGGCTCGTTGCTGACCTTGCTGTGGCAGGGTTTTTACACCTTCGACGATTTCACCATGACGGTGACGCCGGATCTGACCTTCGCCAACCTGAGCGCGCTGTTCAACCCGGCCAACTACGACATCATCGTGCGTACGCTGACCATGGCAGTGGTGGTTTCGCTGGCCAGTGCGGTATTGGCATTCCCGATCGCCTATTACATGGCCCGCTATACCAGCGGCAAGGTGAAGGCGTTCTTTTATATTGCCGTGATGATGCCGATGTGGGCTAGCTACATCGTTAAAGCTTATGCCTGGACGCTGCTGCTGGCGAAAGACGGCGTGGCCCAGTGGTTCCTGCAACATATGGGGCTGGAGCCGGTATTGGCGAGCATTCTGAGCATTCCCGGCGTAGGGGGTAATACGCTATCCACTTCCGGTCTTGGGCGCTTCCTGGTGTTTGTCTATATTTGGCTGCCGTTCATGATCTTACCGATCCAGGCGGCGTTAGAGCGCTTGCCACCTTCGTTGCTGCATGCTTCTGCGGATCTGGGGGCTCGCCCATCGCAGACGTTCCGCTATGTGATCCTGCCGCTGGCGGTACCGGGGATCGCAGCCGGTTCTATCTTTACTTTTTCGCTGACGCTGGGCGACTTTATCGTGCCACAGCTGGTGGGGCCGCCGGGCTACTTTATCGGCAGCATGGTGTATGCCCAACAGGGGGCGATCGGCAATATGCCGATGGCGGCTGCCTTTACGCTGGTGCCGATCGTCCTGATCGCCATTTATCTCTCGATTGTGAAACGCCTGGGGGCCTTCGATGCACTCTGAACGCGCGCCGTTAGGGCTGAAACTGGCCGCCTGGGGTGGCCTGATCTTCCTGCACTTCCCGATAGTGATTATCGCCATGTACGCCTTCAACACCGAAGACGCGGCGTTCAGCTTCCCACCGCGGGGTTTTACCCTGCATTGGTTCAGCGTGGCGGCGGGGCGGCAGGACATTATTGATGCGGTACTGCTTTCGGTGCAGATCGCCTGCCTGGCCACGGCGATTGCGCTGGTGCTCGGCACGTTGGCAGCAGCGGCGCTGTATCGCCGGGACTTCTTCGGCAAGGACAGCATTTCGTTGCTGCTGCTGTTACCTATTGCCTTGCCGGGGATTGTCACCGGTCTGGCGCTGCTGGCGGCGTTTAAGGCGCTGAATATCGAACCGGGGATCATGACGATCGTCATCGGCCATGCCACCTTCTGCGTGGTGATCGTGTTCAACAACGTGATCGCCCGCTTCCGCCGTACCTCACACAGTCTGATCGAAGCCTCGATGGATTTGGGGGCTGATGGCTGGCAGACCTTCCGATACGTGATCTTGCCGAATCTGGGCTCGGCACTGTTGGCGGGGGGGATGCTGGCGTTTGCCCTGTCATTCGACGAAATCATCGTGACCACCTTTACCGCCGGGCACGAACGTACGCTGCCGCTGTGGCTGCTGAATCAACTGGGCCGTCCACGTGATGTGCCGATCACCAACGTGGTCGCGCTGTCGGTGATGGTATTGACGATGTTCCCGATCCTGGGCGCGTACTACCTGACCAAAGGCGGAGAAAGCGTCGCTGGTAGCGGTAAATAGCATCCCCTTCGTCTTTCAAGCCATGGCGTTGTTGGCTGCGAGCGTAAACCCCAGTCACTTATTTTGTATAAGCTCTTGGGGATTTACGCTCTTGCCGCCTAGCTATGACTTGAAATCCATTGGGGATGGGAACTGTATTTCTAAGAATGAATAACCAGGTGTTTGCCATAAAGGCAGGCACCGAATTACGCCAACATTTTCAAAGGATAACCCTATGCAATGCCAACTGCTGATTAATGGTCAACTGGTTACCGGCCAGGGCGAAAAGTTGCCGGTCTACAACCCGGCGACGGGAGAAGTGATTGTGCAGGTGGCCGAGGCCAGCGCACAGCAGGTTGAAGAGGCCGTGCTGGCCGCCGATGCGGCGTTTGAACAGTGGGGGCAAACCACCCCGAAAGAACGTGCTGAGCACTTACTGGCGCTGGCGGACGTGATTGACCAGCATGCGGAAACCTTCGCCAAACTGGAATCCCTCAACTGCGGCAAGCCTTATCACTGCGCGTTGAATGACGAATTGCCTGCGGTGGCCGATGTCTTCCGCTTTTTTGCCGGTGCCAGCCGTTGCCTGAGTGGAATGGCGGCCGGTGAATATCTGGCGGGACACACCTCGATGATCCGCCGCGATCCGCTGGGTGTGGTGGCTTCGATTGCTCCCTGGAACTACCCGCTGATGATGGCCGCCTGGAAGTTGGCACCCGCGTTGGCGGCGGGGAACTGCGTGGTGATCAAACCTTCTGAACAGACGCCGCTAACCACCTTCAAGCTGGCCGAACTGGCTGCTGGCGTATTTCCGCCGGGCGTACTCAACGTGTTGTTTGGCCGTGGTGCCAGCGTGGGCGATGTGCTGACCGGCCATGACAAGGTGCGCATGGTGTCTCTTACCGGTTCTATTGCTACCGGCGAGCATATCATTGCCCATACCGCACCTGGGATTAAACGCACCCATATGGAGCTGGGAGGCAAAGCGCCGGTAATCGTCTTCGATGATGCCGATATCCAGCAGGTTGTTGACGGTATCCGCACCTTCGGTTTTTACAATGCCGGGCAGGATTGCACAGCCGCCTGCCGGATCTATGCGCAAAAAGGCATTTACCCACAACTGGTGAAAGCGCTGGGTGAAGCGGTGGCCAGCTTGAAGATCGGGCCTCCGGAAGACAGCAGTACCGAATTAGGGCCGTTGATCACTTCCCAGCATCTGGAGCGAGTGATTGGCTTTGTTGAGCGAGCCAAAGCACTGCCTCATATCCAGGTGGTCACCGGGGGTGAAAAAGTCGCTGGCCCTGGCTTCTATTTCCAACCAACGCTGTTGGCAGGCGCGCGCCAGGAAGATGAGATCGTCCAGCGTGAAGTGTTTGGCCCGGTAGTGACGGTGACGGAATTCGACGACGAAGCGCAGGTGCTGGCCTGGGCCAACGCCTCCAATTACGGCTTGGCTTCCTCCTTGTGGACGCGTGACGTAGGGCGTGCCCATCGCCTGAGCGCGCGTTTGCAATATGGCTGCACCTGGGTCAACACCCACTTTATGCTGGTGAGTGAAATGCCACACGGCGGGCAGAAGCTGTCTGGCTATGGCAAAGACATGTCGATGTACGGGCTGGAGGATTACACCACCATTCGCCATGTGATGTTCAAACACTAATCTGCTTGATCTGGCTGGATTTATACGCACAATAACGCGGCTCTCAGGCTGGCTTCGGCTGGCCTGATAATAATAAAGAATAAAAGGACGCTTTTATGGCTATCACCCGTCGCGATTTTCTTAATGGGGTGGCGATCACCATCGCCGCCGGGCTAACGCCGATGCAGATCCTGCGCGCATCGCCGCAAGCCGCCCATCAAACTCTGTATTACCCACCCGCGTTAACTGGCCTGCGTGGCAATCATCCAGGCTCATTTGAACATGCCCACCAACTGGGGCGTGATGGCAAAACCTTTGATTTTGGCCGCCTGCCGATCGAGGAGGAATTCGATCTGGTGGTCGTCGGCGCTGGTATCAGCGGACTGGCGGCGGCCTGTTTCTGGCAGCAGATGAAGGGCAAACAGCAACGTATTTTGCTGATTGATAACCATGATGACTTTGGCGGCCACGCCAAGCGTAACGAATTCAGCAGCGAGAACGGCACCCTCCTCGGCTATGGGGGCAGCGAATCGTTACAGTCGCCGCGTTCCAACTTCAGCCCGGTTGCCATGGGGTTGCTGAAAAATCTGGGCGTTAGCCTGGACGGTATGGAAAAGGCCTTCGACACCACCTTCTACCCAGACCTGAATCTCAGCCGTGGCGTCTACTTCGATCGCCAGAACTTTGGCGTTGATAAGGTGGTGAGTGGCGATCCGGGCCGAGTGGTGGCGGATGATATTCCGCGCGATCGCCTCAATGGTCGCTCTTATGAAGATTTTATCAACGACTTCCCGTTGCCGCAGGCCGATCGCCAGGCCTTGATTGCGCTGCACACCGTCGAAAAAGACTACCTGCCGGGCCTGAGCCAGGAAGATAAGGTGGCCTGGTTGGACAAGCACAGCTATAGCCAGTTCCTACGTGAGAAAGTGGGGCTGAGCGAAATGGCGATCCGCTATTTCCAGCAAACCACCAACGATTTTCAGGCCGTCGGCATTGATGCTACCTCATGCAGCGATGCCCGAATCTGTGATCTGCCGGGCCTCAACGGCATGAACCTGCCGCCGCTGGACGAGGAATCGCAGGCCGATCTTGACGATCCCTATGTATTCCACTTCCCGGATGGCAATGCCACGCTGGCTCGCCTGATGGTGCGCCATTTAATCCCGGCGGTGGCAGCGGGTGGCAAAGATATGAACGATATCATCCTGGCGCAGTTTGATTACAGCCAGCTGGATCGTCCAGAGTCGCCGGTGAAACTACGCTTGAACAGCACCGGGCTGCACGTGGCCAACGTGGGTGATAAGGCCGAGGTGGCCTATATCAACGGCGAGAAGATGGTCAAAGTGCGTGCCGGGCAGGTGGTGATGGCCGGTTACAATATGATGATCCCTTATCTGATCCCGGAAATGCCTCACGAGCAGCAAGAAGCGCTGAAGCAGAACGTCAAATCGCCCTTGGTGTACAGTAAGGTGGTGATCCGCAACTGGCAGCCGTTTATCAAACTGGGGGTGCACGAAGTCTATTCTCCTACCGCGCCTTACAGCCGGGTGAAACTGGACTATCCGGTAAGCATGGGGGGATATCAGCACCCGCGCGATCCAAACCAGCCTATCGGGCTGCATATGGTGTATGTGCCGACCTTGTCCGGCAGCGGCCTGAGCCCGCGTGAACAGTCGCGCAAAGGACGAGCGCTGTTGCTAGGAACCCCGTTTGAGGTACACGAGCAGATGATCCGTGAACAGTTGCAGGGCATGTTAGGTGATGCCGGATTTGATCATCAGCGGGATATTCAGGCGATCACCGTCAACCGCTGGTCGCATGGTTACTCCTATTTCCTCAACGGCATGTTCGATGATGAAGATGAGGCTAAAAAGATCATCGAAACCGCGCGGCAGCCGATCGGCAAGATCGTCATTGCCAATTCTGATTCCGACTGGAGCCCGTATGCCAACTCGGCGATCGATCAGGCTTGGCGAGCAGTGAATGAACTGGCTTACGGCAAAGTGGCTGCCAAGGAGGGGGTATGACATTACGTCCGTTGTATCTGATGCTGTTACTGGCTGGTGGCTCGGCTCACGCCATGTCCGCCGGTGAATACGTGGCCAAGGCAGGGGACTGTACGGCGTGCCATACGGCTCCGGGTGGTAAGGAACTGGCGGGTGGGATGAAGTTCCCAACGCCGGTGGGGGATATCTATGCCACCAATATCACACCGGATAAACAGCAGGGGATTGGCAGCTACAGCTTTGAAGAGTTCGACCGTGCCATGCGGCAGGGCGTGGCCAAAGATGGGCATCGTTTGTATCCCGCTATGCCTTATACCTCTTACGCCAAAATGAGCGAGCAGGACATGCGCGCTCTGTATGACTACCTGATGCACGAAGTCCCGGCGCAAGACACTGCCAACCGGGAAAGCGATATCAGCTGGCCGTTGTCCATGCGTTGGCCGTTAGCGGTATGGAATATGCTGTTCCATGAAGACCAAACCTATCAGCCAGACAGTAAGCAAAGCGCCCAATGGAATCGCGGCGCCTATCTGGTGCAGGGGTTGGGTCACTGTGGCAGTTGCCATACTCCGCGCGGCTGGGCGATGCAGGAACAAGGGCTGGATAACCAATCTCCAGAGTTCCTGAGTGGCGCAGAGTTGGATGGTTGGTATGCACCGAGCCTGCGTGGGTTGAAGCCGGATGATGTGGTTGCGCTGCTGAAAAGCGGCCGTAGCCGACATGCGGCAGTGGCCGGGCCGATGAGTGACGTGGTGGCGCACAGCACGCAATACCTCAGCGATGACGATTTAAAAGCTATCGCACAGTATGTGCACAGCCTGGAGATAGAGGCACCGAAACCTGTAGCAACCATGGCGGCATCAAGCGCGAGCATGGCTTCTGGCGGGCAGACCTATGCGATGTACTGCTCAACTTGCCATGGCAATAAGGGGGAGGGGAGCGACAACGTAATACCTGCTCTGGCGGGTAATCTGTCGGTGACGGCGGAAAATCCGCTGACCGCCTTGCGCGTGGTGCTGGAAGGCGCTCACACGCCGGTCACCCAACATGCCACGGCGATCGTTATGCCGGGTTATGGCTGGGTGCTCAACGATCAGAAGACTGCCGATCTGATGAGCTATCTGCGAGGAAGCTGGGGGAACCAGGCTGCGCCGGTGACGGCGGAACAGGTACGGGATGCATGGAAGCGGACTAAATAATAGAGTGTAGAGGCGCAGCATTGCTGCGCCCGTTACCTGAAGCCTTACAGCACCTTATGCGGGCCGAAGCATTCGTAGTGGATACGTTCGGCCTCCACGTCCATCGCCAGCAACTGCTTGCCCACGTGCTGCATAAACGGCACCGGACCACAGAAGTAGTAATGCATCTGCGGATCGCTCAACTCGCTACGCAATGCGCTCAGATCCATCAGGCCCTGGCTGTGATAATCGCGGCCCTGCACATCATCGGCATTAGGTTCACGGTACCAGACATGACGGCTCAGATTAGGCATGCGCCCGGCGATATCCGCTACTTCGTCGGCAAAAGCATGCACTGAGCCGTTTTCTGCTGCATGCAGCCAGTGGATGTTGGCAGGATGCTGATTGTCGTGCAGGGTGTTAAGCATCCCCAGCATTGGCGTTTGGCCAACGCCTGCCGAGATTAATGCCACCGGTGTAGTAGGTTCCACCTGCAGGAAGAAATCGCCGTGTGGTGCCGCGAGATGAATAATATCGCCTTCTTTGGCCTGCTGATGCAGGAAGTTGGAAACTGCGCCCTGTTCCTCACGTTTGACCGCGATACGGTAATATTCCCCGTTCGACGCGGTGGTGAGTGAATACTGGCGGATCTCCTGATGTTGCAGGCTGCCATCGTTAATATAGACCGCCAGATACTGGCCTGGTTGGTAATCGGCCACGCGGCCACCGTCTACTGGAGCCAGTACAAAGCTGGATATCACCTCACTCTGCGGCTGTTTTTTCACGATGCGGAAGGCACGCAAATCACGCCAGCCACCGTCACTCTTTTCCGTTTCCTGATAGATCTGGCCTTCACGCTGAATAAACACGTTGGCCAGCACCCCGTAAGCTTTTCCCCAGGCATCAAGCACTTCCTGGCCAGGGCTGAGCATTTCGTCCAACGTGGCTAACAGGTGGTGGCCGACAATCTGATACTGATCGGGCTGGATATTGAAGCTGGCGTGCTTCTGGGCAATGCGTTCTACCGCAGGCAGCAGGGCGGCCAGGTTTTCCAGATTGCTGGCGTAAGCGCAGATAGCATCGAACAATGCCTGGCGCTGATCGCCGTTACGCTGGTTGCTCATATTGAAAATATCTTTCAATTCAGGGTTATGAGCAAACATGCGATCGTAGAAGTGGGCGGTCAGTTTGGGGCCGGTTTCGGCTAACAGAGGGATGGTAGATTTAACGGTGGCGATGGTTTGACTATCCAGCATGGTGAGGCTCCTTGGGGATGTTTTTATGGTCATTTAGTAGGTGTATTTTAAATGCATCTTATAAAATTACCCCGTGCTTGTAAATATCCCTGTTATTGTTGCGGGGTTGTTAACCGTCGATCGTCTTCACAGAACATGAAAAAAGCGCATTTTGTTGATGAGTAAAACTCCGTTGCCAAAATGTGACCTTTAAGGGTTCAAAGCCTTACGCCACCTGATGCCAATCGTTTGCGTAAAAACCTCTGTCAAGACCTATCTTCGATAGGCCGAAACGGTTTACACTGTGGCCCAGCACCCATAGGGGTAAATTAAGTTAGCTGATTTCAGTCAGGAGATGCCGGATGTTAAAGCGTGAAATGAACATTGCTGATTATGATGCCGAACTGTGGCATGCAATGGAGCAGGAAGTAGTGCGTCAGGAAGAGCACATTGAGCTGATTGCGTCTGAGAACTATACCAGCCCGCGCGTGATGCAGGCTCAGGGTTCCCAACTGACCAACAAATACGCAGAAGGCTATCCGGGCAAGCGTTACTACGGCGGTTGCGAATACGTTGATATCGTTGAGCAACTGGCGATCGATCGCGCCAAAGAGCTGTTCGGTGCCGACTATGCCAACGTGCAACCACACTCAGGTTCCCAGGCTAACTTTGCCGTTTATACCGCACTGCTGCAGCCGGGCGACACCATCCTGGGGATGAACCTGGCACATGGCGGCCACCTGACGCACGGCTCACCGGTGAACCTGTCCGGTAAGCTGTATAACGTGGTGCCTTACGGCATCGACGAAACTGGGCAGATTGACTATAACGATCTGGCCAAACAGGCGCAGACCCACAAACCAAAAATGATCATCGGCGGCTTCTCGGCCTTCTCCGGTGTGGTTGATTGGGCCAAAATGCGTGAAATCGCTGACAGCATCGGCGCTTACCTGTTCGTGGATATGGCACACGTGGCGGGCCTGATTGCCGCTGGCGTTTACCCGAACCCGGTTCCTCATGCCCACGTCGTGACCACCACCACCCACAAAACGCTGGCGGGTCCGCGTGGCGGCCTGATCCTGGCCAAAGGTGGTGATGAAGAGCTGTATAAGAAGCTGAACTCTGCCGTCTTCCCTGGTGGCCAAGGCGGCCCGCTGATGCACGTGATCGCGGGTAAAGCAGTAGCGTTGAAAGAAGCGATGGAGCCTGAGTTCAAGGTTTACCAGCAGCAAGTGGCCGATAACGCCAAAGCGATGGTGAAAGTGTTCCTGGAGCGCGGTTACAAAGTGGTTTCCGGCGGCACCTACAACCACCTGTTCCTGCTGGATCTGGTAGATAAGAACCTGACCGGTAAAGAAGCTGATGCCGCGTTGGGTCGTGCCAACATCACCGTTAACAAGAACAGCGTGCCAAACGATCCGAAGAGCCCGTTTGTGACTTCTGGCATCCGTCTGGGGACTCCAGCGGTGACTCGCCGTGGCTTTAAAGAAGCCGAAGTGCGTGAGCTGGCTGGCTGGATTTGTGACGTGCTCGATAACCTGAACGACGAAGCCACCATCGAACGTACCAAGAAGAAAGTGCTGGATATCTGCGCTCGCTTCCCGGTTTACGCCTAAGTACTTCGAGTGGTTTGCAGATAAACCCGCCTCGGCGGGTTTTTTTAGCGTTGTTGCAGCGAAACTGTGAACTGCTTTGCACTCTAGCCCTTTGAGCATGAATGAAGATTGCTGCAAGGTGTGAGCTCTGTCAAAGTATTGCCCTCATCCTGGAGGGAACATGGTTCTGCAATCAACGCGTTGGCTCGCTCTCAGTTATTTCACGTACTTCTTTTCTTATGGCATCTATCTACCGTTTTGGAGCGTTTGGTTAAAAGGTGAGGGCATACCGCCTGAAACCATCGGTATCTTGCTCGGCGCTGGCCTGGTAGCGCGCTTCCTGGGTAGCTTGCTGATTGCTCCACGCGTTAAAGATCCCTCATATTTAATCACCGCGTTGCGTTTGTTGGCATTACTCTCCTTGGCGTTTGCCGTCGGTTTCTGTTTCGGTAATGGCTGGGCCTGGCTGATGCTGGTGATCGCCGGTTTTAACCTGTTCTTCTCCCCGTTGGTTCCGCTGACCGATGCGTTGGCTGCCACCTGGCAACGGCAGATCACTCTGGACTATGGCCGGGTGCGGCTGTGGGGATCGCTGGCCTTTGTGATCGGTTCGGCGTTAACCGGCAAGCTGGTGTCCGTTTGGGGCCATAATGCGATATTGATCAGCCTGTTGGTCAGCATTTTGGCGATGCTGGTGGGCATGTTGCTGAAACCGAGCGTGCTGCCACAAGGTGAGGCTCGGGCGCAGAATGAACCCAGCCGCTCCTGGCGTGAACTGCTCAGCGAAGGACCTGTCTGGCGTTTTCTGCTGTGTGTGACGCTGTTGCAAGGGGCACATGCCGGTTATTACAGCTTTGCCTCCATCTATTGGGAAGAGGCGGGTTACTCTGCGGCGACTATTGGCTACCTGTGGTCTTTGGGCGTGGTCGCCGAAGTGGTTATCTTTGCCAGCAGCAATTTCCTGTTCCGCCGCTGGAACGCGCGTAATCTGCTGTTACTTTCCGCCGTATGTGGCCTGCTGCGTTGGGGCTTGATGGCAACCACGACAGAAATCGGCTGGCTGTTGCTGGTGCAGGTGCTGCACTGTGGTACCTTCACGGTCTGCCATCTGGCGGCAATGCGCTTTATTGCGGCGCGTCAAGGAGCGGAAGTGATCCGTCTGCAGGCGGTTTATTCGGCGCTGGCGATGGGCGGCGGAATTGCCGTGATGACCGTGGTGGCGGGCTTCCTGTTCGAGCACTATCAGGGCGGAGTGTTCTGGGTGATGGTAGCGGTAGTGGTGCCAGCGCTGTTTATTCGCCCACCGGCGGTGGCGGTTAGCAATAGCCGTTAATGGCTTTCCAGTAGCGCACGGATCGCCTTGCGCTGCTGACGCTCCAGCGGCAGTTCGGTAATAATCAGTGTGGGTGGTTGCTCCTGGCTCGGTGTGGCGTAGGGGCTAATCACCAGCGTAATCCCTTGTGGTGCACCAGCAAGCAGGTAGTCGTGCAATGGCTGATATTTGATGTTCAATGGCAATAGCGTCAGTTCGCGGATCTGATATTCCACTTCTTCTTCCAACTGCGGGTTATCCAGCGTCAGCAACAGTATCTGCTTTTCATGCAGCGCGTTGCCCTGCATCAACCAGGCACCAAAGCTGATCGCCACTAGCCCTGCTTCTTCCCGCGAAAATTGAATCTCATATTCCTGTTCAAACGGCGCTAATGCCTCCTGCGTGGTGCGCATCAGACGGGGATATTTACGGACTACCTCTTCCAGTAGCGTATTGTCGATACCGATAGCAAACCGGCAGCGTTCCACGGCAGGGGCCAAATGGGCAAACAGCTGGCTGATTAACCCCTCCTGGCTGCTGAAATGCATGCCGGAGATCTGCTGGAAGCGTTCCACCACCTGTCCAATGGCCGCCATCAGGCGTTGGTCCTCTGGCGAATCGCTGCTCTGGTAGCTGTGACTTTTCAGCAGGGTAAACATCAACGCCAGGAAGTCGCATTCTCTACTATCACCGGGCTGGCCAACTAGCTGATTCAGCGCTTGATGCAGTTCCGCTGCCGCCAGGTGCTCTGGCTTGCTTTGCAGCCACTCATGCTGGCGGCGATCAAATTGAGGATGGCGCTGATGCTGGCTAGCCCAGACGCAATAACCAAGATAGTGTTGCAAAAACAGTCGGTCACGCTGCTCAAAACGGCGGTTAAGGCGCTGTTCACATTGGTTGATGCACAATTCCAGTGCCGGTAGCTGTTGGTGCTGAAGTTGCATCGCCCGCTGAAACTGAGGGCCAAAGTGTTGTTCGACAAATTCAGGGCTGCAACGCAAGGCTCGCCGTAGCCATTGGAGCAGACACAAGCGAAGATCCAGCTCGCTGCCCTGGATCTGGTAGCCTTCGTGGGGATCGCCGCTGATTTTCAGATGATGGAAATGCTGGATCTCACTGGCAACCTCGGCTATATCTTGCCGGGTAATGAGCAGGTCTACGCCGTTGATTTGGCCGATTGTCTCCAGTTGTACCAAGGGTACTGGCGCATACAGCATCAGCAGTAAATGACAGCGCCGTTGTTGACCTGAAAACTCAGGCGCAGAAGAAGTCTCCAGGCTCATATCACCTTCTGGCAGGTCGTGTTTAAATTATGTTTAAGCATAGCAAAAGGCTCTGTGGGGCGTGGCAGTTACCCCTGCTTTTACTTCGGCTTACTACTTTCGTCACAGTTATTCGGCTTGTTAACGCCGGTTGAGGTTTTGTTGATGTTATATTATAACAATAAAAAGTATGCTTGGAGGATGAAACTCCGCGTCCTGGTGGCCTGCTTGGTCATGATGTTCAGCATGGGGGCACTGGCCCACCCACACAGTTTTATCGATATGAACACCACCTTTGTGGCTAAGGATCAGAAGCTGACCGGTTTAAAAATGGTTTGGGTAATGGATGAGATCACCTCGGCGGATCTGCTGTATGACGCAGAAAATGCCAACAGCGATTCAGAAGTCTGGAAAAAACTGGCGGCGGAAGTGATGGCTAACGTCCTCGGGCAGCACTATTTCACCGATATTTACCGCGCAGGCAAACCGGTGAAATACCTCAACCTGCCAACCGAATACCATCTATCCCGGCAGGGCCATAAAGCCGTGTTGGAGTTTGTGTTGCCGCTGGCGGAGCCACAGCCGCTGGTGGGGAAACCCTTTGAGATTGCCACCTACGATCCCACCTATTTTGTGGACATGACCTATCAGGATCAAAAGGCGCTGCATCTGCCGCCAGAGATGGCAGAGCAATGCAAATTCAGCCTGGTGACGCCAAAGCCCGATTCGTCATTACAAGCCTACGCATTGTCTCTCGATAAGAACGACTCGCCCGGTGAAGATATGGCATTAGGGCAACAGTTTGCCCAGCGGGTGACGTTAACATGTCAGTAAACCTCAACCAGACCAGTAAACCTCAGCGCCATTGGGCCTTCAGCCTATGGCCGTTGTTGCTGTTCTTCATTCTGCTGGTGGCGGTGGCTCAGTGGGTTTGGCATTACTGGCCGCAGCTGTTGATGCAAAGCGTGGTGTGGCAGAAAGGGCTACATCAGGAAATGGCGGCCTTGCTGCAACAGGTCAAGGCGGCTCCCCAGCAAGCGGGAGTGGCGCTGATGCTGTTCAGTTTAGGTTATGGCGTGTTGCATGCCCTGGGGCCGGGCCACGGTAAAGTGGTGATCGCCACCTATCTGGCTACCCACCCGGCACGGTTGAAAAGCAGCCTGAAGCTGACGTTTGCCGCCTCCGTGGTGCAGGGATTGGTCGCGATTGCCCTGGTCACGCTAGTGCTGGTGGTGCTGCAACTTTCTTCCCGGCAGTTGCATCAAAGTAGTTTCTGGCTGGAGAAGGGCAGTTTTATTCTGGTGATCCTGCTCGGTGTCTTGCTCAGTTGGCGGGCGTTAAAGCGTTTGTTTATGGCGGTGAAAGCCATGCGGCCTCGGCCTGCGCTGCGCATCAACAGCTTGCAGCCTCTGCCTGCCGATCATGTACATAGCGCGAATTGTGGTTGTGGCCACCGGCATTTGCCGAGCGATGAGGAACTGCAAGCCGGCAATGATTGGCGCACCAAAACGGCGATTGTGCTGGCCATGGGGCTGCGGCCTTGCTCCGGGGCGATCCTGGTCTTGCTGTTTTCTAAAGTGATCGGCGTTTTTACCTGGGGCGTGTTGTCGGCACTTGCCATGGCTCTGGGTACCTCGATCACGATTTCCGGGTTGGCGCTGTTGGTGCATTACAGCCGTAAGCTGGCGATACGCATCAGCCGCCAGCGCGCACCGGCGGCCTGGAGTGCGGTTGCTTGGGGGGCGTTGGCGTTAGCCGGAGGGTTAATTCTGCTGTTTGCCGGTGTGCTGCTGTACGTCAGCGCTCAGCCGGAATTTGGTGGCGGGATACGGCCTTTTGCCCGTTGATGACATAAAAAAAGCGCTGCAAATGCAGCGCCTTGATTTTCATCTGAGTTCTTAACGCTTCAGCGCTTCGCTCAGTTCTTCACGCATGTTGGAAAGCAATGCTTTCACCACGCGCGGGTTACCGGCAACCACGTTGCCAGAGCTGAAGTGGTTATGCCCGCCAACAAAGTCGGTGACCAGGCCACCAGACTCACGTACCAGCAGTTCGCCAGCAGCAAAGTCCCAAGGCTTCAGACCAATCTCAAAGAAACCATCAACGCGGCCAGCGGCAACGTAGGCCAGATCCAGCGCGGCGGAACCGGTACGACGGAAATCGGCACATTGGGTGAACAGTTTGCCCAGTACGTTGATGTAAGCCGGTGCGTGCTGTTTGACTTTGAACGGGAAGCCGGTCGCCAGGATGGTGCCATCCAGATCTTTGGCATTGGTGCCGCGCAGACGGTAACCATTGAGCTGTGCGCCCTGGCCACGGGTGGCGGTGAACAGTTCGTTGCGCATTGGATCGTAAACCACGGCCACTTCGGTACGGCCTTTAATGCGTACGGCGATGGAAACGGAGAAGTGTGGAAGACGTTTGATGAAGTTGGCGGTGCCATCCAGTGGATCAATCACCCATTGTACATCCTGATCTTCACCGGTTAACTCACCGCACTCTTCACCAATAACGGTGTGTTTCGGGTAAGATTTACGGATGATTTCGATGATCAGACGCTCAGCCTCGCGATCGACGTTAGTGACAAAGTCGTTAGAACCTTTTTGTGTCGCTTCTACAGCGTCTGGAGTCTCGTAATTTTTGGCAATCAGGTTGCCAGCCTTGCGCGCAGCGCGCACGGCGATAGTCAGCATCGGATGCATGGGTATCTTCCACAGGATGTTAAAGAACAGGAAACGGCGCGAAGTATAGCAGGTGTTCGGCAAAATACCTACGACTGTGTTAGGATGCTACGATTTTCCGCAACGCTCAGAGTTTGTATGCTGCACAATATCCGCATTGTTCTGGTTGAAACCTCTCATACTGGCAACATGGGCTCTACTGCCCGTGCCATGAAAACCATGGGGTTAACCAACCTTTATCTGGTCAATCCGCTGGTGAAACCCGATTCCCAGGCGATCGCCCTGGCCGCTGGCGCCAGCGATGTGATTGGCAACGCCACGATTGTCGATACCTTTGATGAAGCCATTGCGGGTTGCCGCTTGGTGGTAGGCACTAGCGCTCGTTCGCGCACCCTCCCATGGCCGATGCTGGAACCTCGCGAATGTGGCGTGCGTGCGGTACAGGAAGGCGAGCAGGGGCCGGTCGCGTTGGTCTTTGGCCGTGAACGCGTTGGGCTAACCAATGACGAATTACAGAAATGCCATTATCATGTCGCCATTCCTGCCAACCCGGATTACAGCTCGCTGAATCTGGCCATGGCGGTGCAAATCCTGGCGTATGAGGTCCGCGTTGCCTTCCTCGATCGCCAGCAGGCAGAGGCCGCACCGGTGGAAGAGTCACCGTATCCTCTGGTGGATGATATTGAACGCTTCTATCAGCATCTGGAGCAGACGCTGGTGCGCACCGGCTTTATACGCGCCGCCCATCCAGGGCAGGTGATGAACCGTTTACGCCGCCTGTTTGCCCGAGCACGCCCGGAAGCGCAGGAGCTGAATATCTTGCGTGGTATGCTGACCTCGATCGAGAAACAGGATAAACAGCAAGGTAATTAATTTTTGCTGTCGCCCGCAGTTAGGCAAGATAGTATTGCTTATCTGTGGGTTATAAGGTGTATTTTATATACATCGGATAGCAAAGCGCACGAAAAGCACGAATACTTGAGTAAATTAGTAGGTTAAATAGTTGACTGATTTACTCGGGAATGTCAGAATTTGGCCCATGTTTGACCAACAGGTAACCAATTAGCTATGAGACTGACATCCAAAGGCCGTTATGCAGTAACTGCCATGCTCGACGTGGCATTACACTCCCAGGAAGGGCCGGTACCACTGGCGGATATTTCCGAACGCCAAGGTATCTCGCTCTCTTATCTGGAACAACTGTTTTCCCGTCTGCGTAAGAATGGCCTGGTGGCCAGCGTGCGTGGGCCAGGCGGTGGTTACCTGTTGGGCAAAGACGCAGACGCTATCGCCGTAGGTGCGGTGATTTCCGCAGTCGACGAATCAGTAGACGCAACCCGTTGCCAGGGTAAAGAAGGCTGCCAGGGAGGCGATCGTTGCCTGACCCATACCCTGTGGCGCGATCTGAGCGAGCGCATCAGCGGGTTCTTGAACAATATTACGCTGGCCGAACTGGTGAACAACCAGGAAGTGCTGGACGTGGCAGACCGTCAAAATAGTGATACGCGCCGCACGGCCAACGGTCGTCTGCAAGAAACGATCAACGTTAATCTGCGCGCATAAGCAGCTGACGACTAATTTATTGGTTTTTGGAAGTGATGTACGGAGTACAAGAGCAATGAAATTACCGATTTATCTGGACTACTCGGCCACGACCCCCGTCGACCCGCGTGTTGCCGAGAAGATGATGCAGTTTTTGACCCTGGACGGCACTTTCGGTAACCCGGCCTCCCGTTCCCACCGTTTCGGCTGGCAGGCGGAAGAGGCGGTTGATATCGCCCGTAACCAAATCGCTGAGCTGGTTGGCGCGGACCCGCGTGAGATCGTGTTCACCTCTGGGGCTACCGAATCCGATAACCTGGCGATCAAAGGTGCTGCCAACTTCTATCAGAAGAAAGGCAAGCACATCATCACCAGTAAAACCGAACATAAAGCCGTGCTGGATACCTGCCGCCAACTTGAGCGCGAAGGTTTTGAAGTCACCTATCTGGCACCGCAGAGCAACGGGATCATCGATCTCCAGGTTCTCGAAGCCGCGATGCGTGAAGACACCATCCTGGTTTCCATCATGCACGTGAATAACGAAATTGGCGTGGTGCAGGACATCGCCGCCATCGGCGAAATGTGCCGGGCGCGTGGCATCATCTATCACGTCGATGCGACCCAGAGCGTAGGTAAACTGCCTATCGATCTGAGCAAGCTGAAAGTGGATCTGATGTCCTTCTCCGGCCACAAGATTTATGGCCCGAAAGGCATTGGTGCCCTGTATGTGCAGCGTAAGCCGCGCATCCGCATCGAAGCCCAGATCCACGGCGGTGGCCATGAGCGCGGTATGCGTTCCGGTACCCTGCCAGTGCATCAGATCGTTGCCATGGGTGAAGCCTATCGTATCGCCAAAGAAGAAATGGCCAGCGAAATGGCACGCCTGCGCATCCTGCGCGATCGTCTGTGGGACGGCGTGAAAGATATGGAAGAAGTGTATCTGAACGGCGATCTGCAACACGGTGCACCGAACATTCTCAACGTCAGCTTCAACTATGTTGAAGGTGAGTCGCTGATCATGGCGTTGAAAGACTTGGCGGTTTCTTCAGGTTCTGCCTGTACTTCTGCCAGCCTTGAACCCTCCTATGTGCTGCGTGCACTGGGTATGAGTGATGAGTTAGCGCACAGCTCGATCCGTTTCTCCCTGGGGCGTTTTACCACGGAAGAAGAGATCGATTACACCATTTCGTTGGTGCGTAAATCCATTGGCCGTCTGCGCGATCTCTCCCCACTGTGGGACATGTTCAAACAGGGCGTGGATATCAACAGCATCGAATGGGCACATCATTAATTCTCAGCATCCAGGAGCAACGTCATGGCTTACAGCGAAAAAGTAATCGATCATTATGAAAACCCGCGTAACGTAGGGTCGTTTGATAACGAAGATCCTACCGTCGGTAGCGGAATGGTAGGGGCACCAGCCTGTGGCGACGTGATGAAGCTGCAGATCAAGGTCAACAACGAAGGCATTATTGAAGATGCCCGTTTCAAAACCTACGGCTGCGGTTCCGCCATCGCTTCCAGTTCGCTGGTGACCGAATGGATGAAAGGCAAGTCTCTTGATCAGGCCGAAGCGATCAAAAATACCCAGATCGCCGAAGAACTGGAGTTACCTCCGGTTAAAATTCACTGCTCAATTCTGGCCGAAGACGCCATTAAAGCAGCGATCGCCGACTACAAGAGCAAGCACAGCGCCAAGTAGTTATTATTGAGTCAGTTAGCCCGCCTTGTGGGCTAAGATTGAAGAGGTTGTTATGTCGATTACCATGAGCGACAGCGCCGCGCAGCGGGTTCAGGCATTTTTGGACCACCGTGGCAAAGGTCTCGGCCTGCGTCTGGGCGTGCGAACTTCCGGCTGTTCCGGAATGGCGTATGTGCTCGAATTTGTTGATGAAACGAACGACGATGATATCGTTTTTGAAGACAAAGGCGTCAAGGTGATCATTGACGGCAAGAGTCTGGTCTATCTGGACGGTACCGAGCTTGATTTCGTCAAGGAAGGTCTGAACGAAGGCTTCAAGTTCAACAACCCGAACGTCTCAAGCGAGTGCGGCTGCGGCGAAAGCTTTAACGTCTGACAGTCCATCGTGCTCCCCCGTGAACCACGGGGGAACCTCAATCATCACGATAACGCCCCGAGCACGCTATGGATTACTTTACTTTATTCGGGTTGCCGGTCCGCTACAGCGTAGACGGCAGCTTGCTTACCTCACGCTATCAAGATTTGCAGCGCCAATTCCACCCCGATCGTCATGCCCTCCAACCGGAGCGTGAACGCCTGATGGCGTTACAGCAGGCGGCGACCATCAATGAAGCCTATCAGTCGCTGAAGCACCCGTTAAAACGTGCCGAGTATATGTTATCTTTGCACGGCTTTGATTTGGGCAACGAGCAACATACCCTGCGCGACACCGCGTTCCTGATGGAGCAGTTGGAGCTGCGTGAAGAGCTTGATGCCATTGAACGCTCGCCGGATGCGCAAAACGCACTGGCTGCCTTCGCCACGCGCCTGAACAAGACCTTCAAGCAGCGTAGTGCGCAGATGGTGCAGGAGCTGGATGATCAGCAGTGGTCACAGGCTGCCGATACCGTGCGCAAGCTACGCTTTTTGGACAAGCTCCAGCAACAGATTGAACAACTCGAAGAAAAATTGCTGGGTTTTGAGTAATAGATTCTTGATCTTGATTTTGGAAGCTCTGTAAATGGCCTTATTACAAATTAGTGAGCCTGGCCTCACGGCTGCGCCGCATCAGCGCCGCTTGGCTGCCGGTATTGATCTGGGGACCACCAACTCGCTGGTGGCTACGGTGCGTAGCGGCCAAGCCGAGACGCTGGCTGACCTTGAAGGGCGCTATCTGCTGCCTTCCGTGGTGCATTATCAGGCCACCGAACATCAGGTTGGCTGGAGTGCTCGTGCACAGGCGGCACAAGATCCGGTCAATACGGTCAGCTCTGTCAAACGCATGATGGGCCGCTCTTTGGCGGACGTGCAACAACGCTATCCAAACCTGCCGTATCAGTTCCAGGCCAGCGACAACGGCTTGCCGATGATCGTGACCGCCGCAGGCCTGGTTAACCCGGTTGGCGTATCTGCCGATATCCTCAGGGCACTGGCTACCCGCGCCAAAGCGGCGCTGGAAGGTGAACTTGATGGGGTAGTGATCACCGTTCCTGCCTACTTCGACGACGCTCAACGCCAAGGCACCAAAGACGCTGCGCGTCTGGCTGGCCTGCACGTGCTGCGCCTGTTGAACGAACCGACCGCCGCGGCTATCGCCTACGGGTTGGATTCGGGTCAAGAAGGGGTGATCGCTGTTTACGATCTGGGCGGCGGCACCTTTGATATTTCCATTTTGCGCCTCAGCCGTGGCGTGTTCGAAGTGCTGGCTACCGGCGGTGATTCCGCATTGGGTGGCGATGACTTCGATCATCTGCTGGCGGACTGGCTGCGTGAACAGGCCGGCATTAGCGATCGCCGCGATCATGGTGTGCAACGTCAATTGCTGGATGCCGCGATTGCGGTCAAAATCGCCCTGAGCGATGCGCAGAGCACCACGGTCGATATCGCTGGTTGGCAGGGGGAAGTGACCCGCGAACAGTTCGAAACGCTGATTGCCACGCTGGTGAAACGTACCCTGATGGCCTGCCGCCGCGCGCTGAAAGATGCCGCCGTCAGTGCCGAAGAGGTGCTGGAAGTGGTGATGGTGGGCGGCTCAACCCGAGTGCCATTGGTACGCGAACAGGTGGGCGAGTTCTTTGGCCGCACGCCACTGACGTCGATCGATCCGGACAAGGTGGTGGCGATCGGTGCTGCTATTCAGGCGGATATCCTGGTGGGTAATAAACCAGATAGCGAAATGCTGCTGCTGGACGTGATCCCACTTTCGCTTGGTCTGGAAACCATGGGTGGCCTGGTTGAGAAGGTGATCCCGCGTAACACCACCATTCCGGTGGCGCGTGCGCAGGAGTTCACCACCTTTAAAGACGGTCAGAGCGCGATGATGATCCACGTGCTGCAAGGCGAGCGTGAACTGGTGCAAGATTGCCGTTCGCTGGCACGTTTTACGCTGCGTGGCTTGCCGCCGTTACCTGCCGGTGGGGCACATATTCGTGTGACCTTCCAGGTAGATGCCGATGGCCTGCTGAGCGTGACGGCGATGGAGAAATCCACCGGCGTCGAAGCCTCTATTCAGGTCAAGCCTTCGTATGGCCTGTCCGATGCCGAAATTGCCGGCATGTTGAAGGACTCGATGGCCAATGCGCAAAGCGATGTCGGTGCTCGCAAGCTGGCGGAGCAACGGGTAGAAGCTTCCCGCGTGCTGGAAAGCCTGCAAGGTGCACTGGCGAGCGATGCTGCTCTGCTGAGTGACGAAGAAAGCCTGGCTATCAATAACGCGGTAGCCGAGCTCCAGCAAGAGATGCAAGGCTCCGATCCTGCAGCGATCGAGGCTGCAATAAAAAGAGTCGATGCAACAACCCAAGATTTTGCCGCGCGCCGCATGGATGCCTCCATTCGCCGTGCGCTGGCTGGCCATTCTGTGGATGAGGTTTAACCATGCCGAAAATTGTTTTCCTGCCCCATCAAGATCTATGCCCAGAGGGGGCAGTACTGGAAGCGGAAGTTGGGGAAACCATCCTCGATGTCGCACTGCGTAACGGTATTGAAATTGAACATGCCTGTGAGAAATCCTGCGCCTGTACCACCTGCCACTGCATCGTGCGTGAAGGGTTTGATTCCCTGGCCGAAAGCAGCGAGCTGGAAGATGACATGCTGGACAAAGCCTGGGGGCTGGAGCCGGAAAGCCGCTTGAGCTGCCAGGCCCGCGTCACCGAAGACGATCTGGTAGTCGAAATGCCGCGTTACACTGTTAACCATGCGCGCGAGCACTAGGAGATAAGAATGGGACTGAAGTGGACAGACAGCCGCGAAATCGGCGAAGCCCTGTACGACGCCTATCCAGATACCGATCCTAAAACCGTGCGTTTCACCGACATGCACCAGTGGATTTGCGATCTGGAAGAGTTTGATGACGAACCGCAGGCTTCCAATGAAAAAATACTGGAAGCGATCCTGCTGGTCTGGTTAGATGAAGCAGAGTAAATAGCATGACGGGCTGCCATAGGCAGCCCGTTTATTTTGTATCCGACATACCCGTCGTCTTTCAAGCTGCAGCGTTGTTACCTGCGCGATCTCACCCCAGTCACTTACCCAAAAGTAAGCTCCTGAGGCTGAGATAGCTTGTCGCCTGGCTGCAACTTGAAATCCATAGGGTATACAATAAAAATCCCCAATGAATTTCGCTTGATAGAGTGAAGAATGAAGGGGGGAATCCGGAGTAAGGCTATGAGAACCGAAATCATGCAGATCACGCTATCCCAGCAACCCGCCGATGCGCGCTGGGGTGAAAAGGCGCTGCTGAGCACCAATGACCAAGGCATTACCATCCATCTGACCGCAACCGGCAAACTGGGCCTGATCCAGCGCGCGGCACGCAGGATCGATGGCCAGGGCATCAAGAAAGTAAAACTGGCCGGGGAAGGCTGGGACCTGGAAAACAGCTGGGCGTTTTGGCAGGGCTTTCGCGGGCCGAAAGGGCAGCGTAGCGTTGAATGGGCCGAGCTGCCGGAAGCGGAAAGCCAAGAGCTGCAACAGCGCCTGAAGATTGTCGATTGGGTGCGTGACACCATCAATATGCCAGCGGAAGAGCTGGGGCCAGAGCAACTGGCAACCCGCGCGGTTGATCTGATGTGTGCTGTTGGTTGCGATGCCGTCAGCTACCGTATCACCAAAGGTGAAGACCTGCGCGAGCAGAACTACGCCGGTATTCATACCGTTGGCCGGGGTTCCGACCGTTCCCCGGTGCTGCTGGCGCTGGACTTTAACCCGACGGGCAACCCGGATGCACCGGTATTTGCCTGCCTGGTAGGTAAAGGTATCACCTTCGACAGCGGTGGCTACAGCCTCAAGCAGAGCGCGTTTATGGACTCGATGAAGTCCGACATGGGCGGTGCGGCTACCATCACTGGCGCATTGGCATTAGCCGTGGCACGCGGCTTGCAGCAGCGTGTCAAACTGTACCTGTGCTGTGCAGACAATATGGTCAGCGGTAACGCCTTTAAACTGGGCGACATTATTCGCTACCGCAATGGCAAGACGGTTGAAGTGATGAATACCGATGCGGAAGGGCGTCTGGTGTTGGCCGATGGCCTGATCGATGCCAGCGCACAAAACCCGCAGTTGATCATCGACTGTGCGACCTTGACCGGCGCGGCCAAAACGGCGGTAGGTAATGATTACCACGCGCTGTTCAGCTTTGACGATGCGTTGGCGCAAGAGCTGTTAGCCAGTGCGGATGAAGAGCATGAGCCGTTCTGGCGTCTGCCGCTGGCGGAATTCCACCGCAGCCAGTTACCGTCAAACTTTGCTGAACTGAACAACGTTGCGGGCCCGGCTTACACCGCTGGTGCCAGTACCGCAGCGGCCTTCCTGTCGCACTTTGTGCAGAATTATCAACAGGGTTGGCTGCATATCGACTGTTCTGCCACCTATCGCAAAGGTGCCGTGGATCAGTGGTCAGCAGGTGCAACCGGTCTGGGCGTGCGTACGCTGGCCAACCTGTTGCTGAGCAAAGCCAAGTAACCTGTATTTGCCCCTCACCCCAACCCTCTCCCAAAGGGAGAGGGAGCTGAAACGATGACGTGGTGAAGGGCGGAATTAAATTGTGGCACGGACAGTCCCCTCTCCTTGGGGAGAGGGTTAGGGTGAGGGGAAGATCACTGAAGCAGGAAAACTTCTCACCTCGATTATCCCAAACTTTCCCAGGGGCTCAGCATGCTGAGCCCTTAATACATAGGAGGAGTCGGCAATGAGTTCCCACCATCATGATGATGACGCCGTTTCAGGCGAAAACGAGCTTGAGCGCCTGCTGAGGCTGGCGGCCTCGGAACCGGCACACCGCCCGGCGTTTTTCCGCGAACTGCTGGATTCAACGGTCTACATTCTGGGTGACAGCGAGCAGGTGCCGCACGACGGTGAAATTACGCTGAATGCCGAGACGCCGGTGAACATTCAGCACTGGGAAAAGCAGGATGGCAGCAGCGTGGTGCCTTTCTTCACCTCGTTGGAGGCGCTGCAAAAAGCGGTGGAGGATGAGCAACCCTTTATCGCCATGCCCGCTAGAGTGCTGTTTGAAATCACCCAAGGTGCCGAACTGTTCCTGAACCCGAAAGGCACCCACGGCAAAGAATTCTTGCCAGCAGAGATCGCCATGCTGTTGGCTACCGGTGGCGTAGTGAAACCGGCGGAACGCTATATCGATACCGAAACCCAGTTGCTGCTGGGGCAGCCTGAAGAGTATCCGGCGGCGATGGTGGATGCGCTGACGACCTTGTTCAGCCAGCGGAAACCGGTACGCCGCGCTTTCCTGGCGTTGATGCACGATCGCGCCGTAGACGAGAAGCCGAACCTGTTAGTGGGTCTGGAAGTGGATGGCGATCCGGCAGAGATTGAAGCCCTGATCAGCGAAGCCGGCATGGTGGCCAGCGAAACCGCGCCGAACGATGAGCCAGTCGATTTTTGCCTGGTAGAAGAGAATGCGCGGGGCGTGAGCCATTACCTGATCACCCATACCCAGGCCTTCTATCAGCGTCGCTGGGGCAGTTGGCTGCGAAATATGATCCCATCGACCGATAAAACCCAGTAAGCCGACCGGTCAGGATCCCATTTGTCGCTGACTATCGAGGATTAAGATAATTTTTTTTTAATGAAATGTTGATTTTCCCGTAGGCAAGCGTTAACAGCGCACATATAATCTGCGCCACTTGAAAGGCCGGCACCTCACCTTATCGCCCGGCCTGTTTTGGAAGACATAATAGAGGCCATCATGACCGTAGAACGTACCTTCTCCATCATTAAACCAAACGCTGTAGCTAACAATGACATCGGCGCTATCTATGCTCGTTTCGAGCGCGCGGGTTTCAAAATCATCGCATCTAAAATGTTGCGTCTGACTCGCGAACAGGCCGAAGGCTTCTACGCTGAGCACAAAGGCCGTCCTTTCTTCGACGGTCTGGTGGAGTTCATGACTTCTGGCCCAATCGTAGTTCAGGTTCTGGAAGCCGAAAACGCCGTACAGCGTAACCGTGACATCATGGGCGCAACCAACCCGGACAACGCATTGGCCGGCACCCTGCGTGCTGACTATGCGGACAGCTTCACGGCCAACGCCGTGCACGGCTCAGACGCAGTAGAATCTGCCCAGCGTGAAATCGCCTATTTCTTTAACGAAAGCGAAATCTGCCCACGCTAATACCCGCCGTCTTTAGGGTTAAGTAGGTTTCACTTGGTGAGAGCGGTGTTTACCGGCAGATACAATAAAAAATGTCGTGAAAGCCGTTCAGACGTAGAAACCCGCTACTAAAATTTGTACAATGCCGCGCCCCAGGGAAGCTATCTTGCCTGGGGCGTGTCTTTTGATGACACACTTACTTTCCACTCCTTCAAGCCATAACGTGTAATAACGAGGCTAAGAGATCATTATGTTAGAACCCATCGCGCCCGAGCATACCTTGTCTGAAAATAATTCCCTGACCGTGCAAACGGAACAACCGGCTACGGCCAAAATCAACCTGCTGGATTTGAACCGTCAGCAATTGCGCGAATTCTTCGCCAATATGGGTGAAAAACCTTTCCGCGCCGATCAGGTGATGAAGTGGATGTATCACTATTGCTGCGATGATTTTGAGCAGATGACCGACATCAACAAGGTGCTGCGCAATAAATTACAGCGCGTTGCGGAAATCCGTGCGCCGGAAGTCGCAGAAGAGCAGCGTTCGGCCGATGGCACCATCAAGTGGGCCATCAAGGTGGGCGATCAACAGGTCGAAACCGTCTACATCCCAGATGGCGATCGCGCCACCCTGTGCGTGTCTTCACAGGTAGGCTGCGCACTGGAGTGCAAATTCTGTTCCACAGCTCAGCAGGGCTTTAACCGCAACCTGCGCGTCTCGGAAATCATTGGCCAGGTTTGGCGTGCCGCTAAAATCCTGGGTGCCATCAAAGTCACCGGCCAACGTCCTATCACCAACGTGGTGATGATGGGCATGGGCGAGCCGTTGCTTAACCTGACCAACGTGGTGCCAGCGATGGAAATCATGCTGGATGACTTTGGTTTTGGTCTGTCCAAGCGCCGCGTTACCTTGTCTACCTCCGGTGTCGTACCCGCTCTGGACAAATTGGGTGACATGATCGATGTGGCTCTGGCCATTTCGCTACATGCGCCTAACGACAAGATCCGCGACGAGATCGTGCCGATCAACCGCAAGTATAATATTGAAACCTTCCTGGCAGCGGTACGCCGTTATCTGGAAAAATCCAATGCCAACCAAGGGCGGGTCACCGTTGAGTACGTGATGCTGGATCATATCAACGACAGTACCGACGATGCGCACCAACTGGCGGAAGTGCTGAAAGATACGCCGTGCAAGATCAACCTGATCCCATGGAACCCGTTCCCTGGGGCACCTTATGGCCGCAGCTCCAACAGCCGCGTCGACCGTTTCTCCAAGGTGTTGATGGAATACGGCTTTACGACTATTGTTCGTAAAACCCGTGGCGATGACATCGATGCTGCCTGTGGGCAGTTGGCGGGAGAGGTGATCGATCGTACCAAGCGTACCCTGAAAAAGAAAATGGCCGGGGAACCTATCAACGTACGAGCGGTCTGAATCCTATAGCATGATTTTTTTGTTATCTAACAGCCTGTTATGTGAGCAGCAATCCTTCAGGCGATCGGGTAACATCGGATAAGGAAATGAGTGCAAGCATGAAGCTGAAACTGTGGGGTGTAATATTGGCGGCCAGTTTGCTGGCGGGCTGCTCCAGCTCGCAACCCGATCACGACGGGCCAGCGGTGGCAGCAGGCCAGACCCGGTTACAACTGGGCCTGGAGTATCTGAACCAGGGCGATCTACCGGCTGCCAGGCAGAATCTGCAAAAAGCGGTCGATGCGGCCCCACAGGATTATCGTACCCAATTGGGCATGGCACTCTACAACCAGCGGATTGGCGATAACGCCGCCGCTGAACAGCGTTATCAGCAAGCGCTTAAACTTGCACCGGGTAACGGTACCGTATGGAATAATTACGGTGCGTTTCTCTGTAGTTTAGGGCAGTATGTACCGGCCCAACAGCAGTTTAGCGCTGCGGCACTGGCGCCAGAATATGGCCAGGTTGCCGACAGTCTGGAAAACGCAGGTTACTGTTTCCTCAAGGCCGGTCAAAATGATGAAGCTCGTAAGTTATTAACGCGAGCGCTGAAGATCGATCCGGACAAGGGGGCTCCGCTACTAGTGGAAGCAGAAAAGCAATTTGGAGAAGGGAAGCGCGCGCAGTCGCAACTTTTATTGGACAGTTATCAACATGTTCTGCCGGCGAGTGCCGACAGTCTATGGTTACAGATTCGTTTCGCCGCGTTAGCGGGCCGTCAGGATAGCGTTCAACGCTATGGCAAACAGCTAGCGCGAAGTTTTCCACAATCCAAACAGTACCAGCAGTTCTTAGCTAATGAATACTGAAGATTCCCAAGATAAAACCGTATCTATGACAACAGGTCAACGCCTGCGCCAGGCTCGTGAACAACTCGGGCTGAGTCAACAGGCCGTGGCTGAACGCCTGTGCCTAAAAATGTCTACCGTGCGCGACATTGAAGACGACAATATGTCTGCCGATCTGGCTTCAACGTTCGTGCGTGGTTATATCCGTTCCTATGCCAAGCTGGTGCATTTGCCAGAAGATGAACTGTTGCCGATGATGGAAAAACAGGCACCAGTGAGAGCGGCCAAGGTGGCTCAGATGCAGAGCTTCTCTTTGGGTAAGCGCCGTAAAAAGCGTGATGGCTGGCTGATGAGCTTTACCTGGCTGATTGTGTTTGTGGTCGTGGGTTTGACCGGTGCCTGGTGGTGGCAGAATCACAAGGCTCAGCAGGAAGAGATCGCCACCATGGCGGATCAATCTTCCGCACAGTTGTCTCAGCATGGTGAAGGCCAGCCCGTGCCATTGACCGACGGTAACGTGGATAATGGTGCATCGGCAGTTGTTCCAGACAACAGCCCTGCGCCGTCAACCAATAGTGCTGCTACGACTCAACAGGCCCCGGCCGTGCTTGATCCTCAGGCGGCTCAACAGCCTGCTGTGGTAGCACCAAGCCAGGCTACTATCCCGGATGCGACATCGACCGTGCCAGTCGCTCAGGCTCAGTTGCCTACCGGTGCTGCTGGCGTCAGTGCTTCAGAGGCTGATGCCAACGGGCTGGTGATGGATTTTTCCGGCGACTGCTGGGTACAGGTGGTTGACGCGACTGGGAAATCCTTGGTCAGCGGCATCCAGAAAAGCGGTTCCCGGCTGAATCTGGCTGGCAAGGCGCCGTTTAAACTGACCCTTGGCGCACCGGCTTCGGTACAGGTCCAATTCCAGGGTAAACCGGTCGATTTAAGCCGGTTTGTCAAGTCAAACCGTGTTGCTCGTCTGACCGTTGCCGCGCAGTAATTGCGCGGCTATTGTCGGAATAAAAGAGCAGCAGTGGAGAGTAACTGATGCATAACCAAGCTCCCATTAACCGCCGCAAATCCACCCGTATTTACGTCGGTAACGTGCCTATAGGCGATGGAGCGCCGATTGCCGTGCAATCGATGACCAACACCCGTACCACCGATGTCGAAGCGACAGTTAATCAGATCCGGGCTCTGGAGCGCGTGGGGGTTGATATCGTCCGCGTTTCCGTTCCCACCATGGACGCCGCCGAGGCGTTTCGGCTGATCAAGCAGCAGGTCAACGTACCGCTGGTGGCCGATATCCATTTCGATTACCGCATTGCGCTGCAGGTTGCCGAATACGGCGTTGACTGCCTGCGTATCAACCCTGGCAACATCGGCAACGAATCTCGTATCCGTTCAGTGGTTGACTGTGCGCGTGACAAAAATATCCCGATCCGCATCGGCGTTAACGGCGGCTCGTTGGAAAAAGATATTCAGGAAAAGTACGGCGAACCTACGCCGGAAGCGCTGCTGGAATCCGCTATGCGTCACGTGGATATTCTGGACCGTCTCAACTTTGACCAGTTCAAGGTGAGCGTGAAAGCGTCCGACGTGTTCCTGGCCGTGCAGTCTTACCGGCTGCTGGCTGCCCGTATTGACCAGCCCTTGCATCTTGGCATCACCGAGGCGGGCGGAGCACGTAGTGGCTCAGTAAAATCAGCCATTGGCCTGGGCATGCTGCTGTCGGAAGGGATCGGCGATACGCTACGCATTTCGCTGGCGGCGGACCCGGTCGAAGAAGTGAAGGTTGGCTTTGATATCCTGAAGTCCTTGCGCATCCGCGCCCGTGGCATCAACTTCATTGCCTGCCCAACCTGTTCACGTCAGGAGTTTGACGTCATTGGCACCGTCAATGCGTTGGAACAACGTCTGGAAGACCTCATCACCCCGATGGATGTGTCCATTATCGGTTGCGTGGTGAACGGGCCGGGCGAAGCCCTGGTGTCGACCATTGGGGTAACCGGTGGGCACAAGAAGAGTGGCTTCTACGAAGACGGCGTGCGTCAGAAAGAGCGTTTTGATAACGAACAGATGATTGACCAGTTGGAAGCTAAGATCCGGGCCAAAGCGGCCATGATGGACGAATCCAAGCGTATTTCGATCAATCTTCTGGAAGAATAAGTCGGCGGCTATTGGCCCGCTGATTGTTTATCCGAGGACTGGATTGCGCATCTGCGTTGAATAGCGGGTGGCAAAGTCCCTATAATCGGATCCATTTTATATAAACGGACAGAGAACTCACGTGGCAAAAAACATTCAAGCCATTCGCGGCATGAACGATTACCTGCCGGAAGAAACGGCACTGTGGCAGCGTATTGAAGGCACACTCAAGCAGGTGCTGAGCGGCTATGGCTATAGCGAAATCCGGTTGCCGATTGTAGAGCAGACCCCGTTATTTAAGCGCGCCATCGGTGAAGTGACCGACGTCGTGGAAAAAGAGATGTATACCTTCGAGGACCGCAACGGCGAAAGCCTGACGTTGCGCCCGGAAGGAACGGCTGGCTGCGTACGCGCCGGTATCGAACATGGTCTGCTGTACAATCAGGAACAGCGTCTGTGGTATATCGGCCCGATGTTCCGTTACGAACGTCCACAAAAAGGCCGTTACCGCCAGTTCCATCAGTTAGGGGCTGAGGTATTTGGCCTGCAAGGCCCGGATATTGACGCCGAACTGATCCTGCTCACCGCCCGCTGGTGGAAAGCGCTGGGTATTGCCGAACACGTCAATCTGGAACTGAACTCCATCGGTTCACTGGAAGCGCGCGCCAACTATCGTGACGCTCTGGTGGCTTTCCTGGAACAGCATCAGGAAAAACTCGACGAAGACTGCAAGCGCCGCATGTACAGCAACCCACTGCGCGTGCTGGATTCTAAAAATCCAGAAGTGCAAACCCTGCTTAACGATGCGCCGCGTCTTTCCGACTATCTGGATGACGAGTCCAAAGCCCACTTTGCCGGGCTGTGTGAACTTTTAGCTCAGGCCGGTATCCCATATACCGTTAACGAGCGCCTGGTGCGCGGCCTGGATTATTACAATCGCACGGTGTTTGAGTGGGTCACCACCAGCCTGGGCGCTCAGGGCACCGTGTGTGCCGGTGGCCGCTACGACGGCCTGGTTGAGCAACTGGGTGGGCGCGCTACCCCTGGGGTTGGTTTTGCCATGGGTCTGGAGCGTCTGGTGCTGCTGGTTCAGGCGGTTAATCCGGACTTCAAGGCACCGGCCACCATCGACGTGTACGTCATATCGAGCGGGGCGGGTACCCAGAGTGCGGCCATGTTGCTGGCAGAGCTGGTTCGTGATGCTGCGCCGCAGATTAAATTGATGACCAACTATGGCGGCGGCAACTTTAAAAAGCAGATCACCCGTGCGGACAAGTGGGGCGCGCGTATCGCCCTGATCCTGGGTGAGAACGAAGTCGCAGCACAGCAGGTGGTGATTAAAGACCTGCGCAGTGGTGAACAAGAAACGCTGGCGCAAAGCGAAGTCGCTGCGCGTCTGGCTTTGATGTTAGGTTAAGGAGAAGGACACCGTGGAAGTCTATACCACTGAAAACGAACAGCTTGACGCCGTGCGCAACTTTTTTGCCGAAAACGGTAAAGCTTTGGTTGTGGGTGTGGTGCTCGGTATTGGTGCCCTGGTTGGTTGGCGCTATTGGCAGAGCAACCAGACCTCCAGCATGATGGCTGCCTCACAGTCTTATCAACAGGTTGACGTTGCCCTGGCATCGGGTAAAGCCGAAGACGTGGCAACGGCAGAGAAGTTTATCCAGGCGAACGACAACAGCTACGGCGTGTTCGCGGCTCTGGATTTGGCTAAACACTTTGCAGAACAAGGTGATTTCGCCAAGGCAGAACAGCAACTGGTGGTGGCACAGGGCCATGCCAAAGATGAAAACCTGCTGGCGCTGGTAAACCTGCGTCTGGCTCGTATTCAGTTGCAAGAGAAAAAGCTGGATGAAGCGCTGAAAACGCTGGATGGCGTGAAAGGCGAGGGTTGGATGGCGATGATGCAAGACGTACGCGGCGACGTACTGTTGGCCAAAGGCGACAGCAAAGGTGCGCGCGAAGCTTACAGCAAAGGCATCGAGTCCAATGCTTCTCAGGCGCTTGCGGCAGTAATGCGCATGAAATTGAATAACTTGTCCAGCTAAGGGGAATTCCCATGCAATTGCGTAAAACACTCTTGGTCGGACTGGTTTCCGTGACTTTGCTGAGTGGTTGCTCGCTGTTTAGTGGCGAAGAAGACGTGGTTACCATGTCGCCGCTGCCAAAGGTTGAAAATCAGTTCACGCCGAACAAAGCGTGGAGCACGTCAGTCGGCGATGGCATTGGCGAGTATTACTCTCACCTGCGTCCGGCTTATCAGGACAGCACGGTTTATGCTGCCGACCGTCGCGGTACGGTGAAAGCGATGGACCTGGCCGACGGTAAAGAAAAATGGAAGGCCGATGTCTCCGAGAAAACCGGCTTCTTCTCCAGTAACCTGCCTGCTCTGCTGTCTGGTGGCCTGACGGTGTCTGGCTCCAACGTATACGTTGGCAGTGAGAAAGCGGTGGTGTATGCGCTGAATACCGAAGACGGTAAAGTCGCCTGGCAAACCAAGGTGGCGGGTGAAGCGATTTCCCGTCCGGTGGTCGCCGAGGGGCTGGTGCTGATCCATACCACCAACGGCCAACTGCAAGCGTTGAACGAGTCTGATGGTGCCATCAAGTGGACGGTCAACCTGGATATCCCTTCACTGTCACTGCGTGGTGAGTCTGCTCCGGCAACGGCCTTTGGTGCAGCGGTAGTTGGCGGTGACAACGGTCGCGTCAGCGCCGTGTTGATGCAGCAGGGTCAGTTGATCTGGCAGCAGCGTATTTCCCAGCCAAGCGGTGCGACTGAGATCGACCGCCTGAATGACGTAGACACCACGCCGGTGATTATTGACAACGTGGTCTATGCCTTGGGTTACAATGGCAACATGGCGGCGCTGGATCTGCGCTCCGGCCAAATCATGTGGAAACGTGATATGGGCTCGGTGAACGATTTTATCGTCGACGCAGGCCGTATCTATGTGGTCGATCAGAATGACCGTGTAGTGGCGATGAATACCGAAGGTGGTGTTAACCTGTGGCGTCAGAGCGATTTGCTGCACCGCAACCTGACCGCACCAGCGTTGTATAACGGCTACCTGGTTGTCGGCGATGCCGAAGGTTATCTGCACTGGATCAATACCACCGATGGCCGTTTTGTGGCTCAGCAGCAAGTGGATAGCTCCGGCTTCCTGTCCGCGCCAATTGTGGCCGGTGACAAACTGCTGATCCAGGCGCGTGGCGGCAAGGTTTACGCCTTCACTCGCTAACCGTTTTAGCCCCAATAGATCGCAGGCTGTGCAGTCTGTAAGATTCATGGGATAACGGCTCCTGATACCAGGAGCCGTTTCGTATTTTTAAGCTATGCTGCTGCTGTCTATTGCGCTGCATAGTAACGCATTGATTATTAAGTAATGAGGCTTCAACATGATACCTGTCGTTGCGCTGGTCGGGCGCCCGAATGTCGGTAAATCCACCTTGTTTAACCGTTTAACACAGACGCGCGATGCGCTGGTGGCGGATTTCCCCGGGCTAACGCGAGACCGCAAGTATGGTCGTGCTGAAGTTGAGGGCAACGAATTTATTATCGTCGATACCGGGGGTATTGACGGGACGGAAGATGGCGTTGAAACGCGTATGGCCGGTCAGTCGCTGCTGGCGATCGAAGAGGCCGATATCGTGCTGTTTATGGTCGATGCCCGTGCCGGGCTGATGCCTGCCGATCAGGGGATTGCTCAGCACCTGCGTAATCGCCAGAAGGCGACGTTTCTGGTTGCCAACAAAACCGATGGCATGGATCCGGACACCGCGACGGCAGATTTCTATTCCTTGGGTCTGGGCGACGTCTATGCGATTGCCGCTTCCCATGGCCGTGGCGTCACGCAGCTGATTGAACACGTGCTGGTGCCGTTCATTCCGGCAAAACCGGAAGAAGTCGAGCTGACCGAAGAAGAAGCCAATGCCGCCTATTGGGCCGAGCAGAGCGGTGAGCTGGAAGAGGGTGAATATGAAGATCCGGAAGATGACTTCAACCCGCAGGATCTGCCGATCAAGCTGGCGATCGTTGGCCGCCCTAACGTAGGTAAGTCGACGCTCACTAACCGTATCCTCGGCGAAGAGCGTGTTGTTGTGTTTGACATGCCAGGCACGACTCGCGACAGCATTTACATTCCGATGGTGCGTGACGAGCGCGAATACGTGCTGATCGACACCGCCGGGGTGCGCAAGCGCGGCAAGGTTACCGAAACCGTAGAGAAATTCTCGGTGATCAAAACGCTGCAGGCGATCGAAGATGCCAACGTAGTGTTGTTGGTGATCGACGCCCGCGAAGGCATTTCCGATCAGGATCTGTCGCTGCTGGGCTTTATCCTCAATAGTGGGCGCTCACTGGTGATTGCGGTCAACAAGTGGGACGGCATGAGTGAGGAAGATCGCGATCACGTGAAAGAGATGCTCGATCTGCGTTTGGGCTTTGTCGATTTTGCGCGTGTGCACTTTATCTCTGCGCTGCACGGCAGCGGTGTGGGTAACCTGTTCGAATCTGTGAACGAAGCCTATGAGTGTGCTACTCGTCGCGTAAATACCTCGATGCTGACCAAGATCATGCAGATGGCTGCCGAAGACCACCAACCGCCGTTGGTGCGTGGCCGCCGCGTGAAGCTCAAATACGCGCACGCAGGGGGTTATAACCCGCCTATCGTGGTGATCCACGGTAACCAGGTATCCGATCTGGCCGACTCCTACAAACGTTATCTGATGAACTACTTCCGTCGTTCACTCAAGGTGATGGGTACGCCGATCCGCATCCAGTTCAAAGAGGGTGAGAACCCGTTTGCGGGTAAGCGCAACACCTTGACGCCAAATCAGATGCGCAAGCGCAAGCGCTTGATGAGCCACCTGAAGAAGTCAAAATAACAATCGTAGGGCGTGGAATTGATACCGCGCCCTATTTTTATCCTGCTTAAACCGTTCTATTATCTGCCAATCTCACTTCTTCACCGACCCTGTAAAGGAAGCTCATGTCCTGGGAAACCTGGAGTTTTGCCTTTAGCGTCACCGTACCCAACTTATTGATGATGCTGCTGGGGATCCTGCTGCGCCACTGGCGGCTGATGGACGACCGCTTTATCGATGGGGCCACCAAACTGGTCTTTAATCTGGCGCTGCCCTGCTTGTTGTTCTTCAGCATCGCCACCAACCATCCGCAACTGCGCGATAATTTTGCTCTGGTGATCTACGGTGTGGTAGGGACGATAGCGACCTTCTTGCTGTTGGAGATCGCGGCCAAGTGGCTGGTGAAAGAGCCACGCGAGCGTGGCGTGTTTGTACAGGGAGGGTTCCGGGCGAATACCGCGATTGTTGGTCTGGCTTATGCTATGACCGCCTACGGCGATGAGGGCGTCGCGATTGCCTCGCTGTATCTGACCGTGACGGTGATCCTGTTTAACGTGCTGTCGGTCATCACCCTGACGCGCAGCCTGCAAGGCGGCAACGGGCAGAAGATCAAACATTTGTCATTGCTGCGCAGTATCGTGACTAATCCGCTGATCTTGGGGCTGCTGAGTGGCCTGGCCTATGCGCAGACCGGGTTGGGGATTGCGCCAGTGCTCAAGCAGACCGGCAGCTATATCTCAGGCCTGTCATTACCGTTGGCCTTGCTGTGTACCGGGGCCAGCCTCGATCTGCGGGCAATGTTCCGCTCTTCCAACGTCGCGGCGTTGTCTTCGTCGGCTAAACTGTTTTTGGTGCCGGTGTTGATGACGTTTGGGGGTTGGCTTTGCGGTTTCGAGGGCGCTACGCTCGGCATTATTTTTATGTTCTCTGCGACGCCAACCGCCTCCGGCAGCTATGTGATGACGCGTGCCATGGGGGGCAACGCGACGTTGGCCGCCAATATTATTGCGATCACCACCGTGGGATCCTTCTTTACCACCGCGTTGGGGATCTCTTTCTTACGCTCGTGGGGCGTGATTTAAACCAGGAGGAAAGATGGACGCCTTATGTCCGGTTTGTGCCCAGCCGATGAGCTGGGTGAATGGCCACTATCATTGTGACGACTGCAACAGCGATTACCGGCAGCTTGCCGAGTGCCCCGACTGCGGGCAACCGTTGCAAGAACTGAAAGCCTGTGGTGCCGTGGATTATCTCTGCCAGCATGGCCATGGGCTGATCTCCAAAAAGCGGGTGAAGTTCAGCTATCAACCGGTGGAATGACCTTATGCATCATAGAGCCGGTGGTCGTGCGTGCTGACCGCTGGCGACACCTTGTTTTGGCTGAGCCGCTTTACCGAGGCCCGTACCGCTAAACGCCCATGCAACAGCATATTGCTGGGTGGCGCATCCGGGCGCAGCATACGGCGCTGCAACAGCGCTATGGCCTCTGCACCCAGCTCATCACGAGGAACGTGAACCGAGGTTAGCGGCACGTCGTGGATCTCCGCCAGATTAAAACCATCCGTACTCATCACCGAAATATGCCCCGGCACGCTGATGTGCATTTTCTTTAGCGCATTGACGGCACCCACCGCCATATAATCCCCCCCTGCCAGGATCGCCGTTGGCAATTGTGCCCGATCGGTAACGCCGTTGATAAAGGCTGTGATGGCCTGCTCGGCTTCTTCGCTGCCAAAACCTGAGGTGGTGACCAGATGCTGGCGGTCATCGAAGGGAATATTATGCCGCATATAGGCTTGTTTGATCCCCGCCAGCCGCAGCTCCATGGTGTTGCGCCGTAGACATTGCAGATTGAGGATACGGCTGTGGCCCTGTTGCAACAGATAGTTGGCGGAATACTCCCCAATCAGCTGATGGTCGGGGGAAACGCTGTCTAACCGCATCTGGCGATCGGTGCAGTTAATCAGAATGCAGGGTTTGTTCAGATCGGCGGCCAGCGTATGGATATGCTCGTCATCAATGCCGATGATCAGCACGGCTTCGGTTAACGGATCGCTCATCTTTTCCAAAAACAGCACGCTGTCGCTGTGTTGCTCCTCCAACCCGCAGTAGCGGATCCTCACATCATGTTGCGCCAGTGCGGTGGTGATCCCCTGGATCACCTTGTAGTAGAAAATGTCGGTGCGGACATCAAAGGCGCGCTGTGGGGCAAATACCATCACGTTGTTCAACATCAGCCTGCCGTTGGAAAGCCCCTGCAAGATACCGTTTTGCTGCGCGCAAGCCAGCACCCGTTGCCGCGCCTCGGCGCTGGTGTTGGCTTTTCCTGCCAACACGCGTGAAACGGTGCTGATCGAAAGCCCGGTTTGGCGCGCAATTTCCTGTATTTTCAGCTTTCCGTTCATTTTGTGATCTCCTTCAAATTTGGTCGTGAGAATATTTTCACGGCGTATGTCTTCCTTTCAGACGGCTTTCTATGGCTATAACGGCGAAAATTTAGCTGGTGTATGAAAATTTTTGCAAATTTCGCCATTTCACTTGCACTCTCCGCTGGTTAGTCTGCCTTGGTACACCAATTTTATAGATTTATCAGTCCAATTTATTGGATGGAATACAAGTAAAACAACATTAAATCATAGGGTTGTCGCAGCATTGACGTTGTATTTGTGGCCGACGTCACAAATAACGCTGTTAACACCTCCGTTAGCAAGAGTTGCCCTACCAAAAAGGCGTATGGTCGCCACGGAGATCAAGATGAGTGTAGAAATCAATCAAACGGTCGTCGCCAGCAGCCGCCGTAAATTCAAATCGTTGCGCTGGTGGATGTTGGCCCTGTTCCTGTTAGGCGTCACGGTTAACTACATTACCCGCAACTCGCTGGGTATTCTGGCACCTGAGCTGAAAACCAGCCTCAACATGACCACCGAGCAATATTCTTGGGTGGTGGCGTCCTTCCAACTGGCTTATACCCTGTTCCAACCGATCTGCGGCTGGCTGATAGACGTCATTGGTTTGAAGATGGGGTTTCTGGTTTGTGCCAGCATCTGGGCGGTGGTGTGCATGATGCATGCTGGCGCGGGCAGTTGGTTGCAACTGGCGATCCTGCGTTTCTTCATGGGCGCAGCTGAAGCGGCGGCTACCCCGGCTAACGCTAAAGCCATTTCTGACTGGTTCCCGAAAAAAGAACGGCCGATTGCCGCTGGCTGGGCAGGGGTTGGCTTCTCGATCGGCGCGATGTTGGCTCCGCCGATCATTGTGATTGCCCATGTGTCCTTCGGCTGGCAGGGGGCATTTCTGTTCTCCGGTGCCTTGGCGCTGATCTGGGTGGTTTTGTGGTGGGTGTTTTACCACTCGCCGCAACAGCATCCGAACCTGAGCCAAAAGGAGTTTGACCTGATCAACGAGGACAATGAACCGGTACTGCCGAAGCTGCCGTTCTTTAAATCGTTGGCGATCCTGTGCAAAAACAAAAAATTCTACGGCATCGCCATCCCTGCGTTTCTGGCTGAACCGGCATGGGCGGTGTTCAGCTTCTGGGTGCCGCTGTATCTGGCCACCGAGCGCGGCATGGATCTCAAACAGATCGCCATGTTTGCCTGGCTGCCGTTCCTGGCAGCGGATATCGGCAGCGTCGCCAGTGGTTATCTCACTACGCTGTATCGCAAATGGTTCGGCTGTTCACGGGTGAACTCGGTGGTGGCCAGCTCGGTGACCGGAGCCTTCATGATGGTATCGCTGGCGTTTGTCGCGATCACTAAAGACCCCTACATCGCGATCGCGCTGATCTCCATTGGTGGCTTTGGCCACCAGGTGATCTCCTGCATGTTGAGCGCGCTGGTGGTGGAATCCTTCGATAAAAACCAGATGGCGACGGTGAACGGTATGCGCGGCTCCAGCGCCTGGATCGCCAGTTTCCTGTTCACGCTGTTGATTGGTGCCGTTTCCGACACCGTCGGCTTCAACCCGCTCTTCGTCGCCATGGGCTTCTTCGATCTGATTGGTGCGATGTTCCTGATCGGTTTGATCGCCGAGCGCGGCAAAAAACCTTCACCTACTGTTTAAGTTGGATAATTATGAAAACGTTAAAAAACTGGACGCTGGCTGGGCAATACGCCGACCGTGTTGAACTGCTGGTGGATGAGCAACACCTGTTCTGCCTTTACGTGCTGGAAAGCAATCTGTTCCGCGTGCTGATCAAACGCCACGGCGAACTGGCACTGGATCGTACCTGGAGTATCGCTCCGCAGGAGGATGTGCCTTGGGAAGGGCGGGATCGCCTCAGCGTCGCCGGTTTTGGCCTGCCGGGCTATCAACTTGGCCAGCAGGCAGACAGTTTGACGGTAGCGACTTCGCAGTTGCGCGTGACGATACATCAGCCGTTATGGCTGGAATGGGAATACTGCAATGCGGCGGGGGAATGGCTACCACTGGCTGCGGATCGCCCGACCAGTGCCTATCTGCTTAATGCGCACGGCGACGGCGTGGCGCACTATCAGCGCCGCCATCAGGGCGAACGTTACTATGGGCTAGGTGAAAAAGCGGGCGATCTGGAGCGTACGGGCCGCCGCTTTGAAATGCGTAACCTGGACGCGATGGGTTACAACGCCGCCAGCACCGATCCGCTTTATAAACATATCCCGTTTACCATCACGCGCCGGGAAGAGGTCAGCTTTGGCCTGTTTTATGACAACCTGAGCAGTTGCTGGCTGGATCTGGGGAATGAGATCGACAACTATCACCTGGCCTATCGCCGCTATCAGGCCGAGGCGGGCGATCTGGATTACTATCTGTTCCTGGGGCCAAAGGTGCTCGACGTCACCAAAGCCTTCGTGCGTCTGACCGGTAAAACCCATTTTGGGCCGAAGTGGAGCCTGGGGTACAGCGGCTCGACGATGCACTACACCGACGCACCGGATGCCCAGCAGCAGTTGCAGCAGTTTATCCAGCTGTGCCGCCAGCACGCCATACCGTGCGATTCGTTCCAGCTCTCTTCCGGCTATACCTCGATCAATAACAAACGCTACGTCTTCAACTGGAACTACGACAAGGTGCCGCAGCCTAAACAGCTTAGCCAAGCCTTCCACGATGCTGGGCTGAAGCTGGCGGCGAATATCAAACCCTGCCTGTTGCAGGATCATCCCAAATATCAGCAGGTGGCGGAACAAGGCTTGTTTATCCGCGATTCGCAGAGCGACGGCCCAGAACGTTCCAGCTTCTGGGATGACGAAGGTTCGCATCTCGACTTTACCAACCCGGCAGCGGTGCGCTGGTGGCAGCAGGGGGTGACGGAGCAACTGCTGGAAATGGGGATTGATTCCACCTGGAATGACAACAACGAGTATGAAGTGTGGGATGGTGAAGCGCGCTGCCATGGCTTCGGCAAGCCGATTGCCATCAAGCATATTCGCCCGGTGATGCCGTTGCTGATGATGCGTGCCTCACTTGAAGCACAGCAGCGTTTTGCGCCGAACCTGCGGCCTTATTTGATCTCGCGTTCTGGCTGCGCCGGTATGCAGCGTTATGTGCAAACCTGGAGTGGCGACAACCGCACCAGTTGGCAAACCTTGCGCTATAACACCCGAATGGGGGTGGGGATGAGCCTGTCCGGGCTGTTTAACGTTGGGCATGACGTGGGCGGTTTCTCCGGCGATAAACCAGACGCGGAGCTGTTGGTGCGTTGGGTACAAAACGGAGTAATGCACCCGCGCTTTACCATTCATTCCTGGAATGATGATGCTACCGTCAATGAACCCTGGATGTACCCGGCGGCGACGCCGATGATCCGAGATGCCATCAACCTGCGTTATCGCCTCATGCCATACTTCTACACGCTACTTTGGCAGGCAAGCCATGATGATGAGCCGATGCTGCGGCCAACCTTCCTCGATCATGAGCACGATGAGCGCACCTTCGGTGAGACCGATGATTTCCTGATTGGCCGCGACCTGCTGGTGGCCAGCGTGGTGGATCAGGGGCTGCGCCAGCGTGAAGTCTACCTGCCGGATAACGTTGATGGTTGGTATTGCTTCTATAGCGGCCAATGGTACAGCGGTGGTCAGAGTATTGTGCTGGAGGCACCGCTGGAACGCTTGCCGTTACTGGTACGCGCTGGGGCCGGGCTCCCGATGTCACAACGGTTGGGGCATGTAGACAATGCGGCAGACGATCGCCGGGAACTGCGGCTGTTCCCCACCAAGGGCTGCGGATGGTCCTCAGGCCTGCTGTTTGAAGACGACGGGGAAAGCCATGGTTGGCAGCAGAATAATGCGCTGTGGCTCCGCTGGGAGGCGGTGAGTGACAATCAGCGCATCGAACTGACCTTCACCCACCAGGGGCATTTCAAACCGACGTGGCAGGTGCTGAACATTGTATTGCCAGCAGGTGAGACTCGCGAACTGTGGGTGAACGGGGTTTGCCGGGATACTTTTGTGCTGTAATTAATGTCATATCCCAACCCTCTGCAGAGGGTTGGGGAAGTATCAAACTGGATGAAGTTTGGCGTGGGGGTTGGTTATCATTAATACACTGCTATCTAGGTACCCATAAGGTGTTCTCTGTGAAAAAGACCAGCTTACAAGCTAAATTAGCCTATTAAGATCTGCCACTAACCGCTATTCCACCACGCGTTTCTTACGCGGCTTTTTTGCCACGGTGACGGTTTTGACTTCGCTCTCCACCCAGCCATCCTGCAGACGGGTTTTCAGCATTTCCCCAACCTGTGCCTGCTTGGTGGTTTTCAGTAACTCACCCTGTGGCGTCTGCGTTACGCTATAGCCGCGAGCCAGGGTTGCCAGCGGGCTAACCGCCTCCAACTGACTACAGGCGACGCCAAAGCGTTGGCGATAGCCATTGAGTTGCCGCTCCATCCCTTGCTGCATTCGGTATTCCTGCTGCTGAACACGCTGCTGCAAGCGGTGGATGCGGCCCATCGGCTGGACCTGCGCCAGGCGCTGCTGCACGCGTTCACTGCGGCGAGAAGATAGCCGTAATTGCTGCTGCATCCCATCTTCCAAACGGCGCTGTAGCTTGAATAACAGCGTTTGCTGCCGAGCTAGCCGCAGGTGTGGATGCTGCTGTTGCAGACGGTGGTTGATGCGGGTGAACTGCTGCTGGCGCTGCGCCAGATAATAGTCCATCGCCATTTCCAGCCGCTGTTGCTGTGACTGCAATTGGCGCAACAGCTCAAGCTGATTACGGCTGACCAACTCTGCGGCCGCGGAAGGGGTAGGTGCCCGCAGGTCGGCAACAAAGTCGGCAATGGTAACGTCGGTTTCATGGCCGACGGCGCTGACGATCGGGATACGGCTGGCAAAAATTGCCTTCGCGACGCGTTCGTCGTTAAAGCTCCATAAATCTTCTAACGAGCCACCGCCGCGCCCGACGATCAGCACATCGCACTCATCACGGCGGTTGGCGGTTTCGATCGCGCGAACGATCTGCAACGGAGCTTCTGCACCCTGAACAGAGGTGGGATAAATCACGATCGGCAGTGAAGGATCGCGCCGCTGTAGCACCTGCAAGATATCGTGCAGAGCCGCGCCGCTGGCGGAGGTGATCACCCCAACGCATTTGGCCGGGCTTGGCAAGGGTTGTTTGAACTGCTGATCAAACAAACCTTCGGCCGCCAGGCGCTGTTTTAACTGTTCGAATTGTTGTTGCAGCAGGCCGTCACCGGCAGGCTGCATGCTTTCGGCGATCAGTTGGTAATCACCACGTGGTTCATACAGGGTGATGCTGGCACGTACCAGAACCTGCTGGCCATTTTGTGGGCGAAAGGTGGTGCGGCGGTTGCTGTTGCGGAACATCGCGCAACGCACCTGGGCACGGTCATCTTTCAGCGTGAAATACCAGTGGCCGGAGGAGGGCTGGGAGAAGTTGGAGATCTCGGCGGAGAGCCAAATCTGCCCCATTTCCATTTCCAGCAGCTGTCGAACCGTCTGATTGAGGCGGCTTACGGTAAAAATGGACGGTGAAGTAGGTAGCGACATGTGACCCAGATCAAATTTCAAAACAAGCACTTAATTGGTCGATATTACAGCTCGGCGAAAGGTAATCAAGAGTTTTTGTAAGAAAGTGCTGGAGGCAACCGATTACGCTCTGTATAATGCCACGGCAATATTTTATCTTTTCCGCATCCACCTTGGTGAGATATTGCCCATGCTACGTATTGTAAAAGAAGCTCTAACGTTTGATGACGTTCTCCTGGTTCCAGCCCACTCCACAGTTCTGCCTAATACCGCAGATCTTGGCACCCAACTGACCAAATCTATCCGCCTGAATATCCCTATGCTGTCCGCAGCCATGGATACCGTAACCGAATCCAACCTGGCCATTGCGCTAGCGCAGGAAGGCGGTCTGGGCTTCATTCACAAAAACATGTCCATTGAGCGCCAGGCGGAAGAAGTTCGCCGGGTGAAAAAACATGAAAGCGGCGTGGTCACGGACCCACAGGCCGTTACACCTTCCACCACGCTGGCAGAAGTGAAAGAGTTAACCGCGCGTAACGGCTTTGCCGGTTACCCGGTTGTGACCGAAGAAAACGAACTGGTGGGGATCATTACCGGCCGTGACGTGCGCTTCGTAACCGATCTGACTCAGCCTGTCACCGCAGTGATGACGCCAAAAGAGCGCCTGGTCACCGTCAAGGAAGGCGAAGCGCGTGAAGTTGTGCTGCAAAAAATGCACGAAAAACGCGTTGAAAAAGCGCTGGTGGTGGACGACAGCTTCCACCTGCTGGGCATGATCACCGTCAAAGACTTCCAGAAAGCAGAGCGTAAACCTAACGCCTGTAAAGATGAGCATGGCCGTCTGCGCGTAGGCGCTGCGGTGGGTGCTGGTGCCGGTAACGAAGAGCGTGTTGATGCGCTGGTCGCTGCTGGTGTTGACGTACTGCTCATCGACTCTTCACACGGCCATTCCGAAGGCGTGTTACAGCGCATCCGTGAAACCCGTGCCAAATACCCAGACCTGCAAATCCTTGGCGGCAACGTCGCGACCGGGGCTGGTGCCAAAGCCCTGATGGAAGCTGGCGTAAGCGCGGTGAAAGTCGGTATCGGTCCTGGCTCTATCTGTACGACTCGTATCGTAACCGGCGTGGGTGTTCCGCAGATCACCGCTATCGCCGATGCGGTCGAAGCGCTGGAAGGAACAGGTATCCCAGTTATCGCTGACGGTGGTATCCGCTTCTCTGGCGATATCGCCAAAGCGATTGCTGCCGGTGCGTCTTGCGTGATGGTTGGTTCAATGCTGGCGGGGACGGAAGAATCTCCGGGCGAAATCGAGCTGTATCAGGGCCGTTCGTTCAAATCTTACCGTGGGATGGGGTCTCTGGGCGCGATGTCCAAAGGTTCCTCGGACCGTTACTTCCAGACCGATAACGCCGCTGATAAACTGGTGCCGGAAGGTATCGAAGGCCGTGTGGCCTACAAAGGCATGCTGAAGGCGATTGTACATCAGCAGATGGGCGGCCTGCGTTCCTGCATGGGCCTGACCGGCTGTGCGACCATCGATGAACTGCGTACCAAAGCCGAGTTTGTGCGCATCAGCGGTGCCGGGATTCAAGAAAGCCATGTGCATGACGTGACCATCACCAAAGAATCACCAAACTACCGCATGGGCTAATGCTTTAACCTCTCTCCTGCGGGAGAGGGGCAGGGATGAGGGCAGCCTCTCATCCCAAATACCCTTTTTGCTCTTTTTCTCTGTTGCTGGAATTTGCCTCACATGACAAAAAATATTCATAAGCATCGCATCCTGATCCTGGATTTCGGTTCACAATACACCCAACTGATTGCCCGCCGCGTGCGTGAGATCGGTGTTTACTGTGAGCTGTGGGCCTGGGACGTCAGCGAAGAGCAGATCCGCGAATTCAATCCAAGCGGCATCATTCTCTCCGGTAGCCCGGAAAGCACCACCGAACTGAACAGCCCGCGTGCGCCAGAGTATGTCTTCACCGCTGGTGTACCGGTATTGGGCGTGTGCTACGGCATGCAGACCATGGCGATGCAACTGGGCGGCCATGTACAGGGTTCTACCGAGCGTGAGTTTGGTTATGCGCAGGTGGAAATCACCCAGGCAAGCGCCCTGATCCGCGATATCGAAGACGCTATCAGCCCGGCAGGCAAACCGGTATTAGACGTGTGGATGAGCCACGGCGATAAAGTTACCGCTATTCCGTCAGATTTCGTCACCGTTGCCAGTACCGATACCTGCCCGTTTGCCATTATGGCCAACGAGGAAAAACGCTTCTACGGCGTACAGTTCCATCCTGAAGTCACCCATACCCGCCAAGGCCAGCGTATCCTGGAGCGTTTCGTACTGGATATCTGTGGTTGTGAAGCGCTGTGGACGCCAGCCACCATCATTGAAGATGCCGTTGCGCGTATTCGTGAGCAGGTCGGTGAAGATCACGTGATCCTCGGCCTGTCTGGCGGTGTGGACTCATCCGTTACCGCCATGCTGCTGCACCGTGCCATTGGCAAGCGCTTGACCTGCGTATTCGTAGATAACGGCCTGCTGCGCCTGAACGAAGCTGACCAAGTGTTGGAAATGTTCGGTGACCACTTCGGCCTGAACATCGTGCACGTGGCGGCAGAGAACCGTTTCCTGAGCGCGCTGGCGGGTGTTGATGAGCCAGAAGCCAAGCGTAAGATCATTGGCCGCGTCTTTGTCGAAGTGTTCGACGAAGAAGCCTGCAAGCAGAGCGCCGTGAAGTGGCTGGCTCAGGGCACCATCTACCCGGATGTGATCGAGTCTGCTGCTTCGGCTACCGGCAAAGCGCACGTGATCAAATCGCACCACAACGTCGGTGGCCTGCCGAAAGAGATGAAGCTGGGGCTGGTGGAACCGCTGAAAGAGCTGTTCAAAGACGAAGTGCGCAAGATTGGTCTGGAGCTGGGCCTGCCGTACGACATGCTGTACCGTCACCCGTTCCCTGGGCCAGGTCTGGGCGTGCGCGTATTGGGCGAAGTGAAGAAAGAGTACTGTGATCTGCTGCGCCGTGCCGATGCGATCTTCATCGAAGAGCTGCACAAAGCCGATCTGTACAACAAGGTCAGCCAGGCGTTCACCGTGTTCCTGCCGGTGCGTTCCGTTGGCGTGATGGGCGATGGCCGTAAATACGATTGGGTTGTCTCTCTGCGTGCGGTAGAAACCATCGACTTTATGACCGCGCATTGGGCACACCTGCCGTACGATTTCCTTGGCCGTGTTTCCAACCGTATCATCAACGAAGTCAACGGTATTTCCCGTGTGGTTTATGATATCAGCGGGAAGCCACCGGCGACGATCGAGTGGGAATGATAAGTTAATATCAGCCTCACTCGATAGCGTGAATAGAAAGAAAATCCTCTGTTTTACAGAGGATTTTTCTTTTTCAGCGAGCATTCATTGTATTAGCCTCGAAAGTTTTGCCATCAGCATCGCGTGGTGGCAGAATACGGCAAACTAACTTATAAGAATTTTTCGCATTGAATACTTTTTTACGTTATGCATCTATAGGTGTGCTGAACACCTTTGTTCACTGGGTTGTGTTTGCGCTCATGTTTTTTAGTGGTTTTTCCCAATCAATATCCAATGTTGTTGCCTTTTGCATCGCGGTGACCTTCTCGTTCTTTGCAAACGCCAGGTGGACCTTTAAAAAAGAAGCGACAACTGTCCGCTACATGGCGTATGTGCTGTTTATGGGGGGCATGGCATTTTGCGTAGGTTGGATCGCAGACAAAGTAAATGCTAATCCAATAGTTACCCTGATTACTTTTTCCTGTCTCTTATACACATCTAAAAGGGGGGGGGGGGGGGGGGGGGGGGGGGGGGGGGGGGGGGGGGGGGGGGGGGGG